>NZ_KB891103.1:357473-436798 GCF_000373365.1 Parafrankia discariae | reverse complement strand
CTCACCCTGCCGTACAGCAACGGCGGCACCGAAGGCGTCAACACCAAAACCAAGAAGATCATGCGCCAGATGCACGGCCGAGCCGGCTTCCCGCTCCTCCGCCACCGAATCCTGCTCGGCTAACTCTCTGTCACCACCGGATGTGCGGCAGAGCCAGTAACTTTACAGACCCGTGCCACGCGCTCCCGGCCTTCGTCGCCGTGGCCGATCACCGCGCCGCCCAGAGGCCGGCGGGCCGGGTCGTGGGGTGGTCAGCGGCCCTTCCGGGGGGTGGATCCGCGGCGTAGCACGGGCCAGGTGACCGCGGCGACGGCCGCGGTCAGCAGCACGAGCGCGGCGAGGTCCAGTGCCCAGGTGCCGGCGTCAGCCGTCCACAGCGGGTCGAGGTCGGGGCTGGCCGGGTTCTGCCGGTAGCCGGTGGTCGCGGCGACCAGTGCGAAGCCCCACCGGGCCGGCATCAGGTACGCGAGCTGTTCCAACGGCGGGCGGCCGTCCAGCGGGATGAGCAGGCCGCACAGCAGGAACTGCAACAGCAGGACCACGACCAGGATCGGCATGCCGCGGTCGGCGTTGCTGATCAGCGCCGAGACCAACAGACCCTGGGCCATCGCGGCCAGCGCGACCGCGACCATGGCGACAGCGACCTCGGTGACCCCGCTCCCCAGCGCGAGCGGGGTGTCCGGCCCGGGCTTGCCGACCAGCCCGACGAAAGCCAGGATCAGTGCCTGCGCGCTGGTGATCATTCCTAGTACGGCGAGTTTCGACCAGAGGTAGGCGCTGCGGGAGAGCCCGATCGCCTGCTCCCGGCGGAAGACGGAGCGCTCCTTGACCAGCTCCCGGAACGCGCCGGCGAACCCCGTGAACGCGCAGCCGAGGACCAGCATGAGCATGAGCGGGGCGATGTCGTCGCCACCGCCCCGGTTGGCCCGCAGATGGGCCCACGACAGCCCGTGCCCGCCTGGCAGCAGCTGCGCGAACAGGCTCAGGACCAGCGGCAGCGCCAGCAGGAACAGCGCGTAGGGCCGGTCGGCCGCGATCACCGCGAAGTAGCGGCGGGCGAGCACGGCGAACTGGCGCAGCGCCGGCTGCTGGCGCGGCGGCGGGTCCGGCACGGCCGGTGCCGGACCCGCCGCCGCGGGCCGGACCGGACCGCTCGGCGTCCCGTACCTCGCGTACTCGGGCGAGGTCCGGAACCGGGACGTCCAGTCGACCTCCCGGGACTGGTCGAGGAGCAGGAACATGTCCGCGAAGTCACGCTGGCCGAAGTAGCCGAGGGCCTCGCCGGGCGGGCCGAAGTAGGCCAGCCGGCCGCCGGCCGCGAGCACGAGCAGCCGGTCGCACAGGTGGAGCTGCGCGGGTGAGTGCGTGACGACTACCACCGTCCGGCCGTCGTCGGCGAGTGTGCGCAGGGTCTGCATCACCGACTTGTCCATGCCAGGGTCCAGCCCGGACGTCGGTTCGTCGAGGAAGAGCAACGACGGGCGGGTGAGCAGCTCCAGCGCCACGCTGGTGCGCTTGCGCTGCCCGCCGGACAGGGTGCTGATCCGCTGTCCCGCGTGGTCGGCCAGCCCCAGTTCCCCCATGACCTCCTCGACCCGCGCGTCCCGGTCGGCCGCCGGGGTGTCGGCGGGGAACCGCAGCTCGGCCGCGTACCGCAGGGCCCGACGGACGGTCAGCTGTGGGTGCAGGATGTCGTCCTGCGGGACGAGGCCGATGCGCTGGCGCAGTTCGTCGTAGGACGCGTAGAGGTCACGGCCGGCGTAGCGGACCTCACCGGAGTCGGCGGGGCGCTGCCCGGTCAGCGCGCCGAGCAGGGTGGACTTCCCGGCGCCGCTCGGACCGACGACGGCCAGCAGGCTGCGCTGCGGCAGGGCGAACCCGACACCGTCGAGGAGTCGCCGGCCGGAGCGGGTGACGGCCAGGCCGTCGGCCTCGAACGAGATGTCACCCGAGTCGGTGTACTCGACGAGGGTGCCGCCCTGCAGGTGCAGCAGGGCATGCCCGATGCCGACGATGTCCCCGGCCCCGATCGTGGCCGCCTGGCCGATCCGGTGGCCGTTGACGAACGTGCCGTTCCAGCTGCCGAGGTCGACGATCCGATGCTCGGTCCCGACCTGGCGCAGCTCGGCGTGCCGGCGCGAGACGAGCGGGTCGGTGAGCACGATGTCGCACTCGGGCGTGCGGCCGATCACGACCGGCGCCGCCCCGACCGGGTGCAGGGCTGTGGCCTTCCGTCCCCACCACATCCCGCCCGGGCTCTGCCCGGCGGAGGAACCCGGCGCCGGCGCCGGCGCCGTTGGCGGTGGCGGTGGTGTGGAGCGTTGGGCACCCGGCGCCTGCACCGTGGGCGACGGCGCGGCGGTAGCCGGCCACTTCGCATGGTGGTGACTGGTTTCGAAGAGCGCCGTGGGCGTCAGCTGCGATGCGGGCGGCGGTGATGCGGATGGCGTCGACGGCGACGCGGGCGGTGCCGGTGGTGGTGCCTGCGGCGGCGCGGATGGCGTCGACGGTGGGGTGCTCGCGGCCTGCCACCAGCCCGCTGTGGGTGTGGGTGTGGCTGGCGCGGCGGGTGTGGCTGGCGCCGCGGGGGTGGTCGGCGCGACGGGCGGCGCGGCCGGTGGGGTGCTCGCGGCCCGCCACCAGCCCGCGGCGGGTGTGGTCGGCGAGGTGGGTGCGGCGGGCGGAGCTGGCGCCGGCGCTGTGGGAGACGGGGGCGGGGGCGTGGGGGTCGCCGCGGGAGCGGCGTTTCCCCGGGTCCACCACTTGCCTCCCGGAGCCGGAGCCGGGGCCGGGGCCGGGGCCGGGGTCGGGGTCGAGACCGGGGCGGCGGGCGGGGGGACCGGTACCGGTCCTGCCGGGACCGCCGACCCGAGGGCGGCGCGGGCGGCGGCCGCGAACACGGACGCGGCGGGATGCCGGTCGGCCGGAGACTTGGCCAGGCCCTGCGCGATGACGGCGTCGAGAGCGGCCGGTGCCCCGGGCCGCACCGCGGACAGGACGGGCGGCGGCTCCTCCAGATGCGCCCTGATCACCCCGAGCCGCTCGGCGGTGACGAACGGCCTGCGCGCGGTCAGGCACTCGAAGAGCAGGCAGGCCAGCGAGTAGACGTCCGCCCGGTGGTCGACCCGGTCGGAGAGGAACCGCTCGGGCGCCATGTACTCGATCGAGCCGATCGCCGCCCCGGTCGCGGTCATCCCGGCACCCTCGACCGTGCGGGCGATCCCGAAGTCGACGAGGTAGACGAAGTCGGTCGGACGTCCGCGGCCGGCGCACAGCACGTTGGACGGCTTGACGTCGCGGTGCACCAGCCCGTCGGCGTGCGCGGCGTCCAGCGCCGAGGCGATCTGCTCGACGACGTCGACGGCGGTCCGCGGGTCGAGCGGCCCGCCGCGCAGGACCGTGCCCAGGTGGGCGCCCTCCACCAGGCGCATGTCGATGAAGAGCTGGCCGTCGATCTCGCCGTGGCGGTGGATCGGGATCACATGCGGCTCGCGCAGCTGCGCCACCGTCTCGGACTCCCGGCGGAACCGCTCGGTGTAGTGCGAGTCCCCGGCCAGGCTCGGGAGCAGGAGCTTGAGGGCGACCATCCGCTGCTGCCCGGTGTCGTAGGCGCGGTAGACCTCGCCCATCCCGCCGCGGCCCAGCAGTTCCTCGATGCGGTACGGGCCGAACATCCGCTGCGTCATCGCGCCTTCCCCGGTGGTTGTCGCTGTCGCTTTCGCCGTCGGCGGCGGCGGACCATGAGGACGAGGACGGCCAGCGCCGGCACGAGGGCGACCAGCGCGGAGACGGCGGCCTCGTCGTCGGAGGTCAGGCCGGTGAGCGAGGCGGCGACGAGGGCGCGGCCGAGCCCCCAGACCAGGACCGTCACGACCGCCGCGAACAGGGCCCAGCCCACCTCGCGCAGCCACCTCCCGGCGTTGCGTACGGGGGCCCACGGCACCGGCTCCGGCCGCGTCGGTGTGGGCTGGGTCGGCCCGGGTGGCTGCTCCCACCAGGCCGGCTGTCCCGCCGGCCGCGCGGCGGACCGGGGATGTGGCCCGGCCGGTGTGCCGGTGTTCCGCGGCGGTGCGGCGGTGGGCCGAACCGGCGTGGTCGGCCGTACCGGCGTGGTGGTTCCCTGGGCCGGCGCGGGGATGATCGGGAGCGGCGCGGTGGTGGCCTCGGGCGGCGCGCCGGCCGGCGGGTGGGCGGCCGTGCGGGTCCACCAGGGGACGGGCCCCGAGATCAGGCCTTCCAGGTCGCCGGTGGCCGTCCAGCCCGGGGCGCAGCAGGCGCGCAGCCGGGCCGCGAGCTGGTCGATCTGTGGGTCGTGCAGCCGCTCGACCCACGACCACACCTGGGTCCGGTGCGGGGGCCGGTAGTCCTTGTCCCGGAAGAGCAGGTTCTCGCCGTCGTTGAGCCGCTCCCACTGCTTCGGCTCGCGGGCGAGCGCCAGCAGCGACAGGTAGATGACGAGCCCGGGGAAGGTGTCCATCCACGGGCCCCAGGGCCGGTTCTCGGGCTGGTAGTTGCGGTGGCCGCCCTCCGTGGGCGGCGGGGAGCCGGTGAACGGAGCGATCCACGAGCTGTCGAAGTCGACCAGGCGCAGCTGGCCGGCCGAGTCGACGAGCACGTTGCCGTGCTGGAGGTCGCCGTGCGCGAACCGGGCGGCCTGGGTGCGGCGCAGCAGGTCACGCCAGGAGGCGGCGAGGGTCTCCAGGGCCGTGCGGTCGTCGGCCTCGACGAGGTCCTCGACGTGCCGGTCGAGGGTGTGCCCGTCCACCCAGTCCATCTGGACCATCGGCCAGCGCCGGCCGTTGACGAGGATCGCGTCGTCCACCCAGCGGCAGCCGGCGACGTCGCCGGTGAGCCCGCGTTCGGTGAACCAGGCGTTGAGCGCGGTGTAACGCTGCTGGGTGGAGGCGTCCTCGCGGGTGAAGAACCGCAACGCCTGCGTGGTGCCGCCGACCGTAGCCCGGAACACGACCGCCGTGCTGCCCGACGCCGGGACGGGAATGCCCAGCATCGGGTGGACGTCGAACTCGGCCCGCGCCAGCTCGGGACGGTCGAACACGAGGTCGGGCCGCTGCACGGCCTTGATGTAGTCCTCGGCGGACAGCTGGTCGCTCACAGCGGGACCACCAGGGCGCCGGGCTCGGTGGTGGCGAGCCGGACCCGCAGCAGGGTGACGTCGTCGTTGCGCATCCGCCCGGCCGCGCGCTGGTCGGCGACGATCGCCGCGAACACCGCGTCGTGGTCCAGGCCGGCGAGCGCCGCCCACAGCGACGCCTCGTCGCGACCGGCCTCCAGCAGCAGCCACTGGGCCAGCGCGTCGGTGGCGATGTAGAGCACGTCGCCCGGGTGGACCTCGCCACTGGACAGCTCCAGCGCGCGCAGCATCGGGCCGAGTGCCTCCGGGCGGGTGCCGATCCCGTCGGGGGAGAGCCCGAAGTCGTCCACGCCGATCGGCGGGAAGTGGGTGAGCAGCCGGCCGGCCCGGACGTGGAACAGCACGGTGTCGCCGAGCGCGGCGGCCTCCCAGCGGGCCCCGGGCCCGCCGAGGCCGGTGAGGCGGCAGCCCAGGAACGTCGCGAACGACCCCTCGGTGTGGAACTTGTGCTCCTCGATGACCGTCGCGAACCGCGTGGGCGCCCCGGCCACCCACAGCCGCTGGGCCTGCTCGAACCAGGCGCGCAGCGCGTCCGGGGTGAGGTCGGGCCCGGTGTCGGCGACGAACGAGCCGACCAGGTGCGCCACCCAGCGGATCGCGTCGTAGGCCTCGGTGGCGCCGTCCACGACCGCGTAGCGGGGAGTGGTACCGGCGGCCGGGTCGCCGTCGTGGAAGGCGGCGGCGTCCTCCCATTCCGACGCCGCGCTGCCCAGCTTCTCCAGCCAGAAACAGGCGGAGCGGGCGAGGATCATCAGCGGGTCCTCACCGGTCCCGGACGTCGGCGACCCGGGTGCCGATCTCCAGGAACCACACCAGCGTCGCCAGGCCGGCGTTGAACACGAACCCGCGGGCGCCGTCGGCGATCTCCACCCGCGCGCCGCGGGCGTTCGCGACCATGGACGCCGGCAGCGTGCTGGAGATCGCGAACAGCTCGGGGCCCGGTTCGGGCAGCCCCGCCGCGGTGACCGGGAACAGCGCCTCGGGCGCGAGCGTCGGCGACAGGAAGATGTTGAACAGCAGCGCCTGGCCGTGGTGGGTCTCGATCGAGGTGAGCCGGGCGGCCCATTCGGCGAGGCCGGCGCCGTCGTACGGGCTGTCGGTGACCATCCCGTCGGTGATGTTGATGACGATCGGCGGGAACGAGTCGGGATGGCTGGCCGCCCACCCGTACACGTGCTCGCCCGCCGTCGCGATGGCCTGGCACATGGGGGTGCGGTAGCCGAACACCGGCTCGATCCAGACCGGGAGTTTGGACCCGGCGACGGCGTCGACCGACTGTTCGGCCTCGACCCGCAGCGGATGGTCGAACACCTCCGGGATCGGCACGATCGGCTGGCCGCCCAGAGCCGGTTCGACGCCCTCGCCGCCCGCCACCGGGCAGGCGCCGTAACCGAAGACGCCGACGTCGAAGTAGTGCCGGGCCCGGCCGCCGACCTCCTTCGCCGACTTCACGCACAGGTCGAGCAGGATCTTGTTCACGGCGCGGGCGGCGCCCTCGGCGAGCGTGCCCCCGCTGGACTGCCACGGCTGCTTCATCGAGTCGGACCGGTCCAGCAGGAACACGATGCAGCCGGGGTTGGTGCGGGAGAAGGTCTGCTCGTACATTCGTCCATCCGTCCTGGTCAGCGGGTGTTCCGGCGGCGACTCGCGACGACGGTGACCGGCCACGCGGTGCCGGGCCGCCAGGTCCATTCGTGGCCGTCGACGCGGCAGCGGAACGCGTAGCCCGCACCGGTCTGCCGGACGTCGAGGCGGAACGCGCCGCAGCGCGGGCACTGCACGACGCGGGCGGAGTCGCGCAGCTCCCCGAGATCGCGCGGTGCCGGGCGGGCCGGCGTGGCCGCGGCGGTGGGCGCCGCCGCGGGCGGTGGGGCGTCCCTGCCCCACCACTGCCCCGCGGGCGGGGCGCCCCCGACCGGCTGCCCGACCGGCAGCACAAGCTGTGCGGTCTCCGGCTGCCCGGTCTGCGGCTGCCCGGTCTCCGGCCGCGCGCCGCCGGCGCCCGGCCCGGACGACGGGCGCCTCGGTTCCGGGGATTGGCCGCGGTCCGTGACCGGTTGCCCCAGCAGAGCCGCGAGCAGCGTGCCGGCGGCGGCGGACCCGAGAACCACGGCGAGCGTCGTCTCGAACGGGCGGTCCCGGAACAGCAGGGCCCAGCCGAGTCCGGACGCGACGAGCGCCGACGCCGCGAGCAGCGGGAGCTGGACCCGCCCCGCCCGTCCCGCCGGGGCCCGTCCCGCAGCGGTGCGCCCCGTCATGACTCCTCCAGGCGGAACAGCACGTCGGCGGCCGGGTTGGTGACCGCCTGGCACTGCTGGTCGCGGGTCTCCGTGTCGGCGAACCGCCACCCGGCCGGCGGGTCCAGGCAGACCACCGCGTTCAGCGGCAGCTCGGACGGCATGAACCGCCCGTTCGAGTCGAGGGCGTCGCTCCGCGGCTCGCTCCGCCCGTGGCGGATCGTGACGGTGCCGCCGCTCGGGGGCGGGTCGTCCCCGTCCGCCCGCTCCGCGACCACGCGGACCCGCTCGACGGTGACCTTGGTCGGGGTGTCGCCGGACACCCGCTCCCGGGTGCACGTCGAGGCCGGGTCCGAGCCGGCCACCCGGATCGGCGTCGTCGACGAGACCACGCACACCTCGTGGTCGCCGGGAACGACGTTCTCGGACCACCGGCCCTCCGCGTCGATCCCCCCATCGGCCAGCACGGTCGTGCCGTGCCGGATCTGGACGGTCAGGCCGGCCGGGAGCGAGGTGCCCGGCGCCCCGACCAGGGTGACGTCGACCTGCTCCGGCTTGCCGGTGACCGGCGACTGCGACGCCGCCGCCGACGCCACGACGACGCTCGACAGCGCGACGGCACCGACCGCGATCGCCGCCGCGTAACCGGGTGTCAGCGCCGGATGCCGCCACAGCGACGCGCGGCGCGTTGTCATGCGCACGTGAACTGGTAGGTGACGCTGCCCGATCCGGACCGGTTCGGCGCGGAGACGACCACGTTGAAGCCCCCACCGCCGCCGGAGTAGCTCCCGCCGATGCGGACGACATCGCTCTCGCCCTCGTCGAGGAACCCGGACGACGGGCTGACCGAGACACCGGACGCGGACGCCGCGTTCCAGCGGACCGCCCCGTCGAACGCGGAGATCTTCAGCTCGCTGTCGATGCTCGAGCAGTCGACGCGGGAGGTGCCGTTCGTGCCCCGCTGTGTGACGGTCGCGGTTCCGGTCGAGTCCGGCGTCACGCCCGTCGGGATGTCCGGACGCTCGGCCGGCCCCGGCCCGTTCGGGCCGCCACCGCCGAGACCGAGCGAGCCGGAGCCGGAGCCGGAGCCCGAGCCGGAGCCGGAGCCGGGATTTGAGTCGGAGGCGGAGTCGGAATCGATCTGGCCACGGACTACCACGAATACGACGATCACGGCGAACACGCACGCGAGCCCGGTCAGGACGGCCTTCATGGGAAGGAGTGTCGGACGGACCGGATCTGGGCACATCCGTGCCGGCACGGGCTTTCGGGAGCGATTTTCCCAGTGCTGGCACCGAGATCCGATACGGCCGCCGGGTGCTACCGTCCGTGACATGGACCGGGTGGCGGTGGGCCGCGTCTTCATCGTCGACGACAGCGAGCCGTTCCGCGCCGTCGCCCGCGCCCTCCTGGAGAGCGGCGGCTACCAGGTGGTGGGCGACGCCGGGACCGGGGCCGAGGCGCTGGCCGGTGTGCCCGAGGCGGGCCCCGACGTGGTGCTGCTCGACATAGCCCTGCCCGACATGGACGGGTTCACCGTCTGCCGGGCGTTACGACGAACGGCCCCCGGAGCCACCGTGGTCTTCTGCTCGGTGCGCGACGCCGAGCACTACGGCGACGCGGTCGAACGGTCGTCCGCCGCCGGGTTCCTGCCCAAGTCGACGCTGTCGGCGGCCGCGCTGGCGCTGGTCGTGGCCCGTCGCGCCGAGCGCAGGTAGGCGAGCACCGCGAGGACGCGGCGGTTGTGCTCGGCCTCGTCGGGCAGCGCGAGCCGCTGGAAGACCCCGCGGACGTGCGTCTCGACGGTGCGGGTCGTGAGGTGCAGCTCGTCGGCGATCGCGTTGTTGGACCGGCCCTGCGCCATCAGCGCGAGGACCTCCCGCTCCCGCGGGCTGAGCTCGGCCAGCTCGTCGCGCCGGCCGCCCCTGCCGCCGACGAGCAGCGGGACGACCTCGGGGTCGAACGCGCAGCCGTCCGCCGCCACCTGGCGCACGGCGTCCAGGAAGCCGGGCCCGGTGACCCGGTTCTTCAGCAGGTAGCCGACGCCGCGCGCGGTGTGCCCGACCAGCTCGTCGAGGTGGGCGGCCTCCAGATGCTGCGACAGGAGCAGCACGCCCGTCCCGGGATGGCTCCGCCGCAGCCGCACGGCCGCACGCAGCCCCTCCAGGTGGTAGCCGGGCGGCATCCGGATGTCGACGACCGCGAGGTCCGGGCGGTGCCGTTCGACGGCGTCGAGCAGCCCGGCGGCGTCCCCGGCCTGCGCGACGATCGCGCACCCGTCGCGTTCCAGCAGCTCGGCGAGCGCGTCCCGGAAAAGCGCGGCGTCGTCGGCGAGCACGACGCGGGTCACCCCCGCGGGCGGGCCGGCTGGGCCGGGCGGGCCGGGCGGGCCGGGCGGGCCGGGCGGGGTGGTGGCGGTGGTCAAGGCCCCTCCAGAGGTAACTCCGCGTGGACGGACGTCCCGGCGCCGGGGAGGCTGCGCACGACCAGGCTGCCGTCGAGCACGGCGGTCCGGTCGCGCAGCCCGAGCAGGCCGGTTCCGGCGCGCGTGTCGGCGCCGCCGACACCGTCGTCGGCGACGGTGACGAGCAGGCGGTTCCCGGACGTCCGGACGTGGACGTGGATCTGGCTGGCGCGGGCGTGCTTCGCCGCGTTCGTCACCGCCTCGGCGACGACGAAGTAGGCCGTCGCGGCGACCTGGTCCGGCAGCGGCGGCAGCGCGGGCCCGTCGACGACCCGCACGGGGAAGGCGGAGCGGGCGGCGAGCGCGCGCAGCGCGGGCAGTAGCCCGGCCTCCGTGAGCACCGCCGGGTGGATGCCGCGGGCGAGCTCGCGCAGCTCCGTCACCGCCACCTCCAGTCCGTCGGCGGCCCGCCGCAGGAGCACGCCGAGCTCGGGGTCGGGTGGCTCCGGGCCGAGCCGGTCCCGCGCCAGTCGCAGGATCAGCGCGGCCGTGACGAGCTGCTGCTGGGCGCCGTCGTGCAGATCGCGTTCGATCCGGCGGCGCTGCTCGTCGGCCGCGGCGACGATGCGGACCCGGGACGCCCGGACCTCGGTGAGCTGGGCCCGCACCTCCGCGGCGAGCCGTTGGTTGTCCAGTTCGAGCGCCGCGGCCGCCGTCACCGCGTGCAGGACGTGCCGGTCGGCGCGCAGCGCCGGGTCGTGCAGGAGCACGGCGACCACCCGCAGACCACGCCGGACCGGGCTCACCGCGTCCTTCGGGCGGGGTGTCACCGGCCGCCCGTCGGCGTCGACGTAGCCGTCGGTGGGACCGGCGTCGTCCGGGCGGGGGTAGGCGATGCGCAGCGTGGGGTCGCCGAGCGCGCGGGCCAGCAGGTGGCGCAGCTCCGTCGGCGGCCGCTGCGGCAGCTGGAGCAGGAGGTCCCCGACGGCAGTGCGGCCGAGCCGGACGCGCAGCGCGCCGGCCAGGAACGCCACCGGGAGCCCGAGGGTGGCCAGGTGGGCGACCTCGTTGACCAGCAGCGCGGTCGAGCCGGTCAGCGCCGGGTGGAGCAGCGACGCGACGCTCCCGACGAGCCCGACCCCGTACACCGGCGCGAGCACCCGGCGGGCCGGCGGGGTGGCGGTGAACCAGCGCCGGACGAGCAGGCCGCCGACGACGACGGCGACCACCGCCTGCACGCTGTCGATCAGCAGGTCCTGCGTCCGGGCGAGGTTGGTGACGAACAGCAGGTTCGGCGTGTACGACTCGTAGAACGGGACGCCCAGCGGCACCAGGACGCCCACGAACACATACACGCAGCCGGTCAACGCCCGCTCGGTGCGCGTCCGCAGCCGCCCCTCGGGAAAGGCCAGCAGCAGGTGCACCAGGCAGCCCGAGGCGACGCACCGGAAGAACATCCCGACGGTGTGCGGCACCGGGTGGTTCGAGACCTGCAGGTCCTCGGCGAACCAGGAGATGCCGACCAGCACCATCCGCAGCCCCAGCCGGCCCGGCCGGCGCAGGTGGGTGACCGAACCGGTCAGCAGGTAGAGCCCGCCGACAAGGCCGGAGAACAAGGTGCTGGTCGTGTCCTTGTCCCGACCGCTGTCGGCCAGCCAGAGCACCACCGCCCCGAGGACCGCGCCCGCCACGGCGAGCGCCGGCACACCGTACGGCCCGCGCGACCCGCCCCCGCTCCTGGTCGGGGACGCCGTGGCCACCGCCCCCGGGAGGAGCAGCCCGCCCGCCTGACCGCGCACGGCCGCGTCCCCCACTCCCAGACCGCCCGAATCCGACCGGCGGATCGCTCAGATTACTGATCGATTATTCGCCAGGTGGTGACCGTCGACAAGGCGGTTGTGCACTCAGCGGAACACCGGAAAGGCGCCTTCCACCAGCCCTGCTCGCCGGTGCCGGAGTGATGACGGAGAATGCCTGGTAGACGGCCTCCGATGGTGTGGTCGAGGTGGCCGCCCCGAAAAATCCTCCGCGATGTCCCGGGTAACGAGCCGCCGCGAAACCAGCCGTCAGGCGGCCAGGTCGAGCGCGGTGGCGAGGGCACGCCACTGCGGCCGGGGAACGGTCGTCGGGTCCTCGGTGAGGACCTGGAGGCACACGTGGTCCGCGCCCGCGTCCTGGTGCTCCCGCACCCGGCTGAGCACCGCGTCGAGATCACCCCAGGCGACCAGCGCGTCGACGAGACGGTCGCTGCCGCCGCCGGCGAAGTCGTCCGGCGTGAAACCGAGCCGGAGAAGGTTGTTGGTGTAGTTCGGGAGGGGCATGTAGCGGCTCACCGTGGCGCGGCCGATCGCGCGGGCCCGCTCCGGGTCGGTCTCCAGGACGACCTTCTGCTCGACGGCGAGCAGCGGAGCGCTCCCGAGGATCTCCCGCGCCCGCCGGGTGTGTTCCGGCGGGACGAGGTAGGGATGCGCGCCCGCCGTGCGCTCGGCGGCGAGCGCGAGAACCCGCGGGCCGAGCGCGGCGAGCGCGCGGTTCTCCCGGGGTACCGGGGTCTTCGCCGCGTCGAGGCCGTCCAGGTAGTCGACGACCTTCCGGTACGGTTGCTCGTAGCGTTGCCCGGTCGGCTCGACGTTCGCGGCGTGCCCGGCCCCGAGGCCGAGGAGCAGCCGGTCGGGGTGGGCCCCGGACACGCGGGCGTAGCTGTCGACGACCTGGTCCAGTGGCTCGGTCCAGACGTTGACGATCCCGGTGGCCACGGCGATCCGCGGCGTCGCGTCCAGCAGCGTCTCCGCCAGCGTGAGGTCGGCGGCGGACGCGCCGACCCAGATCGCGTCGTACCCGAGCTCGGCCAGCTCCGCGGCGATCTCCGCGCGTTGCCCGAGGTCGCCGGGCCAGTAGAACGAGGCCCGCCACACTCCGACCCTGCCGACGTCAACCGCCATGACCCTGTCCCTCCGCCGCGACCGGTCCTTCAGTACTCAGGATTCCAGCCGTCGCCGGCGACGGCTTATTCCGCCGGTTCGGACGACCTCGCTGGGCGGCGTGGGTCGGCAGTGTGAGATCACGGTGGCGCTGTTCCGGCGTCCGGACTCGCGGCTGTTCAAGCGGGAGTATGTGGAGCAGGCGCACGAGTTCTTCGAGAAGCATGGTGGTCGTTCGATCGTGCTGGCGCGTTTCGTGCCGATCGTGCGGACGTTCACGCCGGTGATCGCCGGGGTGAGGACGATGAGATGGTCGGCGACCAGCGCCATCTCGCTCATCAGGTGCGACGAGACGAAGATGGTCCGCCCGGCGGCCGCCAGGTCGGTGAGCAGATTCCGGATCCACAGCACGCCCTCCGGGTCGAGCCCGTTGACCGGCTCGTCCAGCATGACGGTCTGTGGGTCCCCGAGCGGCGCCGCGGCGATGCCGAGCCGCTGGCCCATGCCGAGCGAGAAGGCGCCGGCACCCGCCAGCCAGCGGGAGCTGCCCTTGCGGCCGGCCACCGCCCCGCCGATCCGCCAGGTACGGGCGCGCCGGTATCCGCCACGAGGACCGTCCCACATCGTCCTCACATGTCGGCCGTCCTAGTCTCCCCTGGCGAGGAGCGGTCTTCGGACGGGGCACACCCGGCGGATGGGACGCGCTCTCCGGTCGAGCACGTCTCGGGGCCCGGAACGACCGCGGGACCGAACGCGAAAGCCCGACCGCGGAGGGAAGAAACGCGCAGAGAACGGCCACGAAAGGCCAGTCGCGAACGACCGACCGAGAAAGCTCGACCGGGGAACAGGAACATTGGAAGCGATCATCATCGACCGTGTCGCGGCGCCTGACATCGAGGCGGTGGCCATCGTGTCCCGACGAGCCCTGCCGGCGACCCGTGCGATGATCGCCGACGTGCCGACGGGGTCTCCCGTCGGCGGACATGCGTCGACCCGGCGGGCAATCGGTGCGCTCGACCTCTGACCGGCCGGCGGGCCCGCCCGCTCCGGAGCGGGCCCGCACCGAGACCGTCCGGTACGCCGTCGTCGGAGTGGCAGGGATCCTGCTCACGGTGCTGCTGGGCGCTGTCGTCTTCCGGAGCGGAACGCCGCTCGGTCTCGACGCCGGGTGGCACCGGTGGGTGCTGGCCCACCGTAACCCCGGGATGTCCGACGTCGTGGTCGCCGTCACCGACACCGGCGCCGGTGCCTGCGCCTACTCCCTCGCCGCGCTCGCCGGCGCCCTGGCGGCGCCGAGGTGGCGGCGATGGTGGCTGGGCGCCGTCACGGGAGTCGCGGCGCTGCTGTTGGGGCAGTTGTTGAGGACCTCGCTGGCGGTCATCGTCGGCCGGGCGCGACCGCCCGTGGCGGACTGGATAACCCATCCGTCCGGCTTCGCGTTCCCATCCGGCCACACGACCACCTCGGCGCTGGTCGCCGCGGGTCTCGCCGCGGTGCTGTACCGCCGGGCGCGCAGGCGCTCGACCAGAGCCGCGGCTGTCGCCGTCCCGGGTGTCTGGGCCTTCGCCGTTGGGCTCAGCCGGATCTACCTCGGGGTGCACTGGCCCACGGACGTTTTTGCCGGATGGCTGTTGGCCACGGTCCTCGCTGTCGCCTGCCTGCCGTCGCTGGGTGCCCTGCTCGCGTGGAGCGGCCAGATCGGCCACACCAGACGCGGACGCGGACGCGGTCGCGGGTGAACCCGAACCCACCCGCGCCTGCCTCATCCCCGCGGCGGCGGCGATGACAGGCCGGCACGGCCGCTTACCGGTGCGGCGCCAGCCGGCGCTCCTGACGGACCACGCGGGATCGTCTCGTCGGTCTCCTCACGGTTCTTCCACGCCGAACCGGCCGAGGCGGATATAGAACAGATCTAAGTACTCCTGGTTAATATCTGTCTATCGATCAAAACGGGTCTGATTGGGTGGTGCCTCCGGCTGACAGCTGAGCCGAGCGGGAGCGGCGGCAGCCGGGGATCGCTGCGCGGCTCAGCCGGGCCATGACTTTCCGACCGAGCCAGTGCGCTCATCACGCCGGCCATCGTTCCCCGTCCCGCTTACGGCGTCGCGCCCGATGAGGATCTGGGACCGGAGCGAGGTGGCCGCCTGGATCGCGCAGTACCGGCCCGCTGCGGTTGGCGAGCCCGGCCTCGACTAGCCATGAACGACTACGGGGAGCGTCAGGTGAGCACCAGATGGGGCACTTGCTTCCTGGTGACTATGGGCGGTCGGTTAACTACGTCGAGCGTGGCTCTGCAACTCTTCGGCGCCGGCGGGATCGTGGCCTGTGCGTGTGTGGCGCGCTGTGGGCCCACTTGCGTGCCACCAGGGCATCGCGACGGTCGTTCTGGCTGCGGGAGACCGGCATATTCTCCGTTCCGGAGAGCGGTTTCCGGTTGGTCTGGAGTTGGCGGCCGGGCCTGCCCGAGCCCCTTGCTGGTTCCAGCGCCCTGAAGTTCGACGGCTCGTCGCGCGAAGAATGGTCCAGGCGGATGTCGGTATCTCAAAAACCCGGACAATGCGGACGGGTCACCCGTCGCGACCTTCGAAGATCTGTGCCTGATTTGAATAATTTGTTTCGCGTATGCGTGCTCCGGCCTGTCATCGTAACGTGCGTCTCAACCTTTTAAGGGCTGGTCTGGTTGGCGGAAGCCGGTCATCCGCCGGTTACCTGCTGGCCAGTCGGAAAACTCGCGCGAGTGCCGGTCGCTCGTCTCCGCGCTTCCGTCTCTTCGTCATATACTCTTCTCTCGTCAGGCTAGTGATGACTCTCGGGGCCGAAAGTCCTATGGGCATCTAAACTTCTGGCCGGTATGCTGCGAGCGCAGGAGGTAGCGGAAGCGGTGGCTACTCGGATACCTAGGAGGAGAGCCGATCAGGGGGCGGTTCGACTTAACGCGCGCGACTTGCGCGCGCTAGAGTGGATCTTCGATATGTATGCGGTCTTCGAGAGCGATCTGCCTGACGTGCTCGACCCCATTCGGCTCATCTCGAAGAACGCGGCACGGTCGATCGTGACTCGTTGGGCCAACGCCGGGGTCGCGTACGCCGAGCCGGTGCTCGCCAACCAGGGGCGCCTCGTCCGGCTGACGCCGGACGGGGAGAAGCTGGTGAGCACCGGAGGTGTGCCCTCGCCCACGGCGGCGTCGGGCGTGGCCGCGACGGCGGTCCACCACGCGATGGTGGCCCGAACTCGGCTGCGGCTGGAGCGCGACGGTCTCTCCGACCTGGTTGTCGTGGGCTGGCTCAGCGAGCGGCAATGGCGAATGGAGAACCGTTCCCGGGTCGCCGCCGGCGAGCAGGTACCCGACGGAATGGCGCGTCTGGACAATGGCGACCTCTGCCTGGTGCAAGTCGGACACACGCGAATCGAATTCATGCGAATCAGATCAATTGTCATTGATCTCCTCGGCAAGTACGAGACTGTCATCGTCGCCGTACCTGGCGATATCGCGTCGCTCGTGCAGTCGACCTGGAACGAGCCGGACCTCTCCGGCCCTGGAACGGATCACGGCGGCCTGCACCTGATCGTGATTTGAGCGGGCATTCCAGCTGGAGGACGGCTGATGCGTGCCCGCGTCCGGGAGGACCGCCTGCCGCGGGGACGCCCTCCAGGCCCCACGCCGCCTGCGAGCACAGCTAGAGGCTGTTTCGTAAATCGGTTGGGTGCGGTGTGGATGGTCAGCGAGGCTGGTCCACCGGTCCGGCTGATGTTGTGGAGATAGACGATTCCGGCAGGGGTGACCCCGAGGGCGCGGGCCTGGCGGCGGTAGTCCCGCAGAATCTTCCAGGTCTTCATTCCGGCGAGGGTGTGCCCGACGCGGGCCCGGACCTCGTGGTGCGCTCGGTTGAATTCCTCCTTCCACGTCGATCGTGACCCACGGGCTCGTCGAGTACCGGCAGTTCTTCGACGGGCGGCCAGGGCGTGGTCGCGGGTCGGGGTCGACGTGCCGTCCACGATCGCGATCTGGTCACGGCGGGGGCGTCGGGTCGGGCCAGGGCCGGCAGCGGAGATGACCCGCACCCCAGTATGATCCACCCGGTCGACTCGGACCCGGCCAGCCGGGTCGCGGAACAGTCCTCAGGGATGACCGTCGCGGTCGCTGATCTGCCAGCCGTCCGCGATGAGTGACAGCAGCCGGTCAAGATCTACGCCGGAATAATGATTTTGTGAATGTCGGGCGCCGAGTTCCCTCTCCTGACCGGCGGCCGGCTGAGCCTCAGGCGCGCCGGAGTCTCGCCACCCGCGGCCAGGGCCCAGCGCCGACACGAGTGCGGCCGTGACCGTCACCAGGTCGTCCACGGTGATGTCGGTACGCGCGTTGCCGGCGCGCTGAGCACGGGCGAGCAGTCCGGCCCCGGCGTCACCGAGTGGCGTGGCGGGGGAGGCGGGCGGCGCCGCCCGAGGTAGCGGCGCTATCTGCGGGGCCTCGAGTGGGAGTGTGGAGACCCCCTGCCGGATCAGGAGATGCCTCGCGAGCTGCCGGAGCCAGGCGGCGAGCGCCGCGCCGGGTGGGAGCCGGTCGCCCAGCTCGTCCGCCTGGTGGTGGAGGCTGGCGACATCCTGGCGGTACACCGCCTCGATCAGGTCCTCGCGGTTGGCGAAGTTCCGGTAGAGCGTCGCGGGGCCGACCCCGGCGCGTCGCGCGATCGCGTTCAACGGTGCGTTCGTACCGAACTCGGCGAAGACCGCCCGCGCGGCGGTCAGCAGGCGCTCCTGGTTGCGGACGGCGTCGGAGCGTCGGCGCCGTTCCGCCGGTCTGTAGGCGATGCCGGCATCGCCACTCTGGCCGCTCACGGTCGCATGCCGCGTACCACCGCTCTCAGGCATCACTACTGCGTCCAGAAGGTGGCGTGGGGGACAGAACCAGAGACACCCATCGCCTCACCGAGAACGACTCCGCTGGCCGTCACGTGACTGGCCGAACTCTGCCTCCCGCCGAGGGTTCCGAGATCGGTGACCACTCCGTGCCGCCAGCGAAACGCGTGCCCGTCCCCGTTCGGGAGCTCGGCTGTTCCGCAGACCACACCGGAGTCGTTGAGCCCGGCCGGGTCGACCCAACCCTCGCCGAAACCGAGGATCTCGGTACGACCGCCACCGGCCCAGAGGAATCCCCGAACTCCCTCGCCGTAGCTGCGTACGAGCACCTGGCCGGCCTTGTTTATCGCGACAGCTTCGCTGTGCTCTTCTCCATCGATCGTGCCGAGATCTGTCATTATTCCGTTCTGCCAACAGAATGCGTGGGTCCGGTCGTCCGCGGTGCCGCTGCTCCCGATGACCAGCCCGGCGTTGTTCACGCCGGACGCGCGGCTCCAGGTGCCCCCGAGGGTGCCAAGGTCGTGCATACGGTGGTCGGACCACACGAACGCATGATTGTCCCCACTGGGCGTCTGGCTCGTTCCGACAACCAGGCCGAGGTCGTTGATGGCGGCGGCGGAGCTCACCGGGCCGCCGAGGGTGCCGAGATCCTCGCCGATGTCTCCCCTCCACAGACAGGCATGCCGGTCCCCGCTGTTCGTGCTGCTGCTCCCGACGACCAGGCCCAGGCCGTTGACACCCACGGCGGTACTGAAACGCCCTCCTGGGATGTCCGTCCCGCCCAGGTGGGGAAGCGCGGAGTGGATGCCGTAGCTCCAGCGGAAGGCCTGTCGGCCATGCCCGCCGGTCATCTCACCCACCACGACGCCCAACGGACTCATGGCGATCGGACGGCTGTTTCCGGGGAGGCGGCGAATCGTGTTGCCCTGCCGCAGGAAGCCGTCGGCCCGATCCCGGCCGCTCTGCCAGAGGCCGGCCAGCAGGCCACTGGCGTCACCGCACACCAGGCGTCCCGGCACGCCCGGTGGCCCGGCTATGGGGGTCGCGGCCCGACCGGCCCGCCACGGGGGTATCGCCGTAGTGGTCGCGGTAGCCACTGACGCCGGGTTCCTCAGGCTGATCGGCCCCGCGGCAGCGGCCGACACCGCGAAGCGCGCGACTGCTCGACGGTCATTTGGCATGAAAGGCTTCGCTCCATTTGTCTGGCTTCGGGAGTTCGGTGGCTCACGACGTTGACCGGGCGTGAACGCCTGGGGCGGTCATCTGGTGTTCCGAGACCGTCATCAGTGTCAGAGAATTTCATTCTGCGGCATCGGTAGACCGTCTACGACACATCGTCGGACCACATGCGTGCCACAAAAATATTGCTCGCTGTGTCTCGCGTTCTGGACCCCCGCCGGATGGTTGTACGGCAAAAACTCGACCGTTGGCCCGGAAAACTTTCAGGGGATTGCCGAGAAATTCCTCGAAAGATCCTGGTGACGGTTTAGATAATGGCTCGGAAACTGCTGGTTAAGTGCCTGTTTTCATTCGGGCTGGCAGTGGTCGAATCAGCTGGGATGGCTGATGGTCGGGGGTCCGCGCGCCAGCGGATGCCCAGGTCGGCCGCTCGTGCCGCCGCGGACGTCGACAGTGCGGCGGGGTCGAGCGGTTCCGGGCCCGCCGCGCTGTAACCCGAAGGCGTGGCCTCTTCGCCTGCGGAATACCGGCTTCGCGCGGGTGACACCGCCCTGGGGAGATTGCGGCTTCGGTGCCACCGCCTGGCTCGCCCTCGCTGCGCCGATTGGCCGGACGGGCCCCGCTGAACCATTGGGCCGGGTCGGGAGGGAGCCGCTGAGCCGCGGAGCGGGGAGTCGCCGGGCCGCCGGACCGGGTGACCTCGGCGATCCGTGATACGGCCGGTAGTCCCAAGCGGGCCCGACCACACTCGGGTCGGCCGGCCCGTGGAGCTCGCGCTGTCGGTCCCCGATGCGTCGCGCCGCCCTCGGCCGTTGGGCTCGAGGCCTGTCGCCAGCGTTCACGACGGTACCTTCTCCCAGTCGAAAACAGGTCGCTGACTGGACGGTCACGAGAAGTTAACCACTGTTCTGAAAGGCGTAGTCGGTGGTTTCTCTCTGGGATTTACGGCCGATGGATCGAAATTTTTATGCCATTCGGCGGTGATCAATCGATGCGGCATCCTCGGATGGTGACCATTGGGTTCGGGTGTCTTGAATCTCCGAAAAAACTGCGGCGTCGCGGTGAAACCCTGAGGTGATTTATCCTGAGGTGCTGTTCGTGGTTGTGACCTCCTTTGTGGAGAGTGTGGCCGCCTTGGTTCACGGTGGGATATAAGGATGCGTGCAACGAGAGAAAAAATCCGGGCGAAGCATCGCCCTTCGGGGCGCTTCGGTAGATTCAACCGGCGGTGTTCGGGCCCTGCCCGCCGTGTAACGAATCTTGTCGCGCTCATCGTGATTGCCATGGCCGGCGCGGTACTCGGGCCGGCGGTGGCCCCGGCCCGTGCGCAGACGACCATGACGACCATCGAGGACACCGCCGTCGGCACGGGCGTCAACCAGGTCTCCTACACGGGAGCATGGTCGGTGTGCACCGGTTGCGGGCCGGCGACCCCGAACAGCAGCTTTCGCTACTCCTACGGCTACGGTTCCCAAGCCACGATCCGGTTCTCCGGAGCCCAGATCTCCGTATTCGGCATCAGGAACCCGCTCGGGGGGTTCGCGGCCTTTAGTGTCGACGGTGCGACGCCGACCATGGTCGATACTTTTCTCATCTCCTCGGCGGTGGCTCTGAACTGGAGCTCGGCGCGGCTGCCCGAGGGCGTCCACACCCTGACGATCACGAACGTGCATCAGCGCAGCGGCGCCTCGTCGAACTTCTACGTGGGATTCGACCGTGCCGTGGTCGGCGACGCGGCGGTCGTGCCGACACCACGGATCACACCTCCGGTCACCGTTGAGGACACCGCCCTCGGGATGGGAGCGAACCAGGTCTCCTACGCCGGCACCTGGACCCAGTGTGTGGGCTGTGTGGCCGTCTCTCCCAACAACAGCATCCGGACGTCCACGGCCGCCGGTGCGGCGGCCACCATCCGCTTCTCCGGCGTCCAGGCGGACATCTACGGGGTCAAGGGGCCCAACGGAGGGCGCGCCGAGGTGCGCGTGGACGGAGGAATGGCCTTCCCCATCGACACGTACGCGCCGACCGCGTCGATCACGCTGTTGTACAGCTCTGCCCAGCTCTCTCCTGGAAACCACGCCTTCACGCTCGCGAACACAGGGCAGCGCAATGCGGCGTCCACCGGGAACTCCGTGAGTTTCGACCGTGTGGAGGTCCCCGCCGGCCTGACGCCGACCCCGGTGCCGCCGCTGTACGCGGGACTCCTCTCCGGCAAACCGTGGAACTCGGGGAGCTTCCCGGACCCGGTGATGAACACGACGAACATAGACGCATTCTGCACCTGGCGGGGGGCGCCCTGTGACTTCGTCCTGCTTTACACCACGCGCAACAGCTGGACGAACATCACGCAGCCCACTGATCTGCTGCGGAACTTCGCCGGCTGGCCGGGCCGACTGATAATCGCGAACCCGCCCTTCCCGGAGAATATGGGCGCGAGCAACTCGACCTGCGCGACCGGCGCGTACGACTCATATTGGCGGAATTTCGGCAGCACGCTGAACGCCTACGGTCGCCAGAATTCGATCATCAGGCTCGGATGGGAGGCGAACGGCGACTGGTTCCAGTGGTCCGCCACGAGTCCGACGGCCTTCATCAACTGCTGGCGCCATGTGGTGGACTCCATCAGGGCCACGGCCGAACCTGATCCCGAGATATCGTGGAGTCTCAACGCCCACTACTCGCAGAATCCGCCCAGCCACAACGCGCTCGACATCTACCCGGGGGACGCCTGGGTCGACGACATCGGTCTGGACTACTATGACTTCTGGCCGCCGTCACGCACGAAGGCGGAATTCGATGCCCAGGCCACCGCGGTCGGTGGGCTGGCCTACTACTACAACTTCGCGATCGCCCACAACAAGAAGTTCGGCGTCGGTGAGTGGGGAGTCGTGAGCGGGGCGGGATCGAACGGGGGAGGCGACAGCGCCAACTTCATCCAGTGGATGAACGACTGGTTCGTGGAACGCGCGGGGCGGGGGCTGTCGTACGAGTTCTACTTCGGCAACTGTGATCCCGGGAACGTGGGCTCCAACCTGTACCGACCTCTCGGGCCCGGTTGTATCTACCGGAACACGAACGCCGGCGCTCGCTATCAGCAGCTCTGGCGGCGGACATAGGCCCGACTTGGTTTGGCCTTGGCGCGTCCCGCGAGTGAGCCCTGCCTGAGCCCGGTACTCGATCCCACCGGGCGTGTATCGGGTCCGGCGGGCGGGCTCGGCGGCGGACCGCGGGCACCGCCCCCGCGCCGAGGGCCAGCCAAGGTGGGAGGCTTCCAGATCCTGGAAGCCTCCCACTCTGCCGTTCCGTGCTCGTCGCGGAGTTCGCCTTCGATCCCCGCGACCTCCCCCGACGCTCGCCGGGAGCGCCGGGGGCGGCGCCGGTGTCGCTAGCCCGGCTGACGAGGGCTGACGGTGTCCCGCTTCATGCCGGCGATCAGCCGGTGTAGTACGGCACGGCGGACACCGCGGTCGGCGCGGCGGGCGCAGCAACAGGCAGCCCGCCGCCGCCGCCGCTACCGCCGGCAGGCGCACCGCCGCCGCCGCCACCACCACCGCCGCCGCCGCCGCCACCACCGCCGCCGCCACCGCCGCCGCCACCGCCGCCGCCACCGCCACCGCCACCGCTACCGCCGGCAGGCGCACCGCCGCCACCGCCGCCACCGCCACCGCCGCCGGTGCCGCCGGTGCCGCCACCACCGCTACCGCCGGCAGGCGCACCGCCGCCACCGCCGCTACCGCCGGCGGGTGTGCCGCCTCCGCCTCCGCCTCCGCTACCGCCGCCGGCGGGTGTGCCCCCACCGCCACCAGGTGTGCCTGTGCCGCCGTTGCCGCCGCCGGGTGCGCCGTTGCCGCCACCGGTGCCCGTTCCGCCGGTGCCGGTGCCGCCGCCGCCGCCGCCACCGCCACCGCCGCCGGTGCCGGTGCCGTTCCCGCCGGTGCCGGTGCCGGTTCCGCCGCCGGGCGCGCCGACGCCGCCGGTTCCACCGCCCCCGGCAGGTGCGCCGCCACCGCCCGGAGTGCCCCCGCCGCCCGTGGCGCCTCCGCCGCCGCCGGGTGTGCCGCCGCCCCCGACCCCGCCAGCGGTCCCGCCGCCGGTACCGACGCCGGCACCGACACCGGCTGGCGGCGTCGAGCCCACCCCGCCGCCGCCCGGGATCACCGTGGGCGCCGGTGTTCCGGCGCAGGTGGAGACGCCGACGGCCGGAACGGTCACCAGGAGGTTTCCGGTCGTCTCGTTCCATGGCGAGGCGATCACGGCCATGGCGCGGGACGGCAGTTCCAGCGACTGTCCCGGGCCGAGGGTGGAGATCCCGGAGCCCTGGCTGGTGTCGAACCAGCCGAAGCCGAACGCGACGTCCGACTGGTTGCTCACCCGCCAGGTGGTGCCCGCGCCGGTGCAGGTGTAGCTGAGGCGCAGCGGGTTGGTCTCGAAGTCGTCGATGCCGTCGATTTCCCGGTCGAAGGGGAGCCGGAACGGGAGCAGGGACAGGAACTGGTCCAGCGTCGCGTCACCGGTACCGGTCGGCGTGGCCGAAGGGCTGCTGATGATGACGCCCGGACCGGTGCCCGGGGACGGGCTCGGACCCGTGCTCGGGGTGGCCCCGGGAGTGGCGCTCGGCGAGGCGCTCGGATCGAGGTTGACGGTTATCCCGCTTCCCGGGGAGGCGGTGGGATCCGGCGAGCCGAGGATGCCCTCGGTGATGTCGGCGGACGGGCTCGCGGTCGCAGCCGGCGTGGGAACGGCCCAGGCCGGTACGGCCGCCGCCGTCATGGCCGCGCCGAGAACGCCGGCCGTCACGGCCCGCATTCTGGTGATACGCATTAATCCTTCTCCCTTGACTGTGACGAGTCGCCATGACACTCACCGACGGCGCCCGTCGAACCGCCCTTATCGGGAGTACGGCGGTCCGGCGCAGGGTGTGGATCAGCGTTTGCCGGTCAGTCTCGACTTGCGCAGAAAACTACCAACGCCAGGTTCACCGCAACCCGGGAGGGTCTGGCGTGTGGGAGAGTCCGAGTGCTCCTCTGTATTAATCGCGTACTGCGCCGATGACCTTGTTCCGGGTGTCCGGATCGGTGGTGGGCGTGGGCCGTCGGGTGCTCGGGATGATCCGCTCGGCCGCCATGGACGATCTTCGGAATTCGCTGCGCCACAGGCATTTATGTTCCGTCTCCGCAGCATAATGACCGAAATGAACTGTTTGTTCATCTTGACATCGAACGCCGCAGTGTGTCAGTCCGACTGCTGAACGTGGTCAGATCCTGGCGTGGTCCGGGCCCGTGGAGACGGTCGGTCAACGGCCCGCCGGGCTCGGGATCCGGCTTCATTGGCCCATTCGGGCAGGCGAATTCGGGTAGGTGCCCGACCGGGCCGGTCGGCGTGAAAGGCGGCCGGTTCCGCGCGTCCGCGTCCCGCGGTGACGACCCGTCGCCGGACCCGACCGCGCGGGGCGGCGGCCGCGTCGTGCAGCGGCCCAAAGATCCGACCGTTACCGCGATCAGTGGCCTGACCTGCGTTGATGAGTGTGTATGCCGACTTTGGGCGGACCCGGCGAGGGCGCGGTCGGCTGACGGCCGCTCGTCTTCGGCCCGATTCCGGACGGTACCCGGAGCCGGTGGGAACGGATGCCGATCCGATATCGCGACAGCGGGGCCGGAGAAAGCTGAGAAGAAATGGTCAGCTGGCTGCTTCGGCGCGTTACCTTCCAGGTTCGGCGGGCCGACCTCGGCTCCCCGGCCCGTCGCTGCTGTGGCCGATCCCGGGGAGAGCCGTCCGGGGAATCACCGGGAACGATTTCCGGTGCGGATGATCCGGAATGTGGTCGGTTCGAGCCGGTGTTTTGCGGGATCAGCTCGAGGCGGGCCGGCCGGGTACGTGACCCAATCCGCCCCGCCGGTCGCATTCCGGTGGCCGGGCGAGGGAGGCTCCGGGTTTCAGCTGTCGCTTCGGCCGGCGCGGGACCGCTGCTCGCAGTGCTGTCGCAGCCCCTGGGCCTCGGTGTCGACGTAGCGGCGGACCAGCCGCGCCATGAACGGCGCCACCACCGGAGCCAACGGCCCGGACTGTCGCAGGCTCAGTCGCACCGTGACCCTGCCGGGTTCCGCGGCCGGCGTGATTCGGTGGTCGGCGACCGTGGTCATGCCGGTGGCCCTGGAGATCCAGGAGAAGCCCGCGCCGGGCACCAGGTCGGTCACGGTCCACTCGGCCGCGGGCAGTCGGGGCTGCCGGATCCGCACGAGGCTGCCGTCACGCAGCTCGCCGTCGGCCGTGTCCACGGTGGTCATCGTCGGAGTCCAGGTGGGCCAGCGTTCGACGTCCCGCAGCACGGCCCAGACCTCGTCGGCCGTGGCGTCGATGGTCACCGAGGTCTCGTAGTACATCGGGTGCCTCCCGTGGGGCGATCGGCTGCTCGACCGGCGCCGATGGCGCCGGGGTGTGTACCAGGTGGTACATCTTCCAGGTGGTATATGTACCATCTGGTACATGGCGTCGCAAGGTCAGCTGCCGGACAGTCCGCGGACCGACGCGGGGCGCCGCGCGCGAGAGGCCCTGCTGGCGGACGTCATCGCCCACCTGGCGAAGCACGGGATCGGCGACCTGAGCCTGCGCCAGCTGGCGACCGCCCTCGGCACCAGCCATCGCATGATCATTTACCATTTCGGTTCCCGGGACGGCCTCCTCGTCGAGGTGGTCCGGGCGATGGAGGAGCAGCAGCGGGCCGCGTTCGCCGAGATGCGGCGCGAACCGGCGGCTTCCGCGGTCGAGCTCGGGCGTCAGATGTGGCGGCGGCTGAGCCAGCCGGAACTGGCGCCGTTCGAGCGCCTGTTCTTCGAGATCTACGGCCAGGCGCTGCAGGGCCGTGCCTACGCCCGGCCGCTGCTGGACGGAGTCGTGGAGGACTGGCTCGGCCCGATGACCGAGTTCCTGGTGCGAGACGGCCTGCCGCCGGCGCAGGCGCGAACGCGGGCCCGCCTCGCGCTCGCGACCACCCGCGGCCTGCTCCTGGACCTGCTCGCCACCGGTGACCGCGCGGGCGTCGACCTGGCGATGGAACAGATGCTGGCCGCGTTCGACCATCGACCCCGGCCCGGCGCCCCACCCGGGTGACCCGACCGCGGGCCCGACCGCGGGCCCGACCGCGGGCCCGACCGGAGGCTCGCGCCGGCCACGCCGGCCGTGCCGATACGCGAACGGGCCCACCTTCCGGTCTGTTGCCTACCGGAAGGCGGGCCCGTCGTGGGCGGTCGGGTCAGCGGCGGGGGACGTCGACGGTGTACACCGTGGTCGAGCCGGAGACCTCGTTGCCGACCGCGAGCAGCGGCCTGCGGGTCGGCGAGTCGCTGTCGGAGAGGAAGGCCAGGCCCTCGGGACCCAGGTCACCGGTGTTGCCGGCGAAGTCGCGGTTGTTGACGTAGGTCACGAACGCCGGCGACCGGGGGTCGGTGACGTCGTAGACGAAGATCCCGCTGACGCGCTCGAGGCCGACGAAGGCGTACAGACGGCGCTCGATCTCACCGACCGTGACACCCTCGGGCTCCGGACCCTTGTCGTCGCTGCGGCCGTCGAAGGCGACCTCGGTGTGGTTGGAGTTGAAGAACGTCGGCAGCGCCTGCGCGGTGAGCTGCTCGAACTGGGCGGCGCTGCTGCTCACCAGCTTGCCGTCGGTGGTCCAGATGGAGAAGCCACGGCCGCCGTATGCGTAGAGCGTCGAGTAGCAGCTGCCGTCGGCCGACAGGCCCTGCGCCTTCGTGATGTTCAACCGGCCGAGGTTCGCGTCCTTGCGCAGGTCCGCGACCGTCATGCCGGCGGCCTCGGCGACCGACGGGCAGATCGGCTTGAGACCCCCCGAGCCGAGGTCCTTGACCCGGACGACCTCCGAGTAGCCGTCCCAGTCCCGGGTGTCGCCCTCGTCGGCGGTGATCAGGTAGGTCGTGCTCTTCACCTTGAAGGTGGCGACCGTGTCCGGCAGGCGGTAGGCCTGCACGGGCCAGGTACGGATGTTGACGGCGCCGTCGCGGTCGCTGGCGTCGAACGGCACGACGTTGTGGTCGACGGTGCCGAACGGCCAGATCTTCTCGACCTTGGCCGACCTCAGGTCGACCACGGCCATGCCGTTGGCCTCCTGCAGGGTCACGTAGGCGGTGTCGGAGTGCTCGTCGACGGCGATGTACTCCGGCTCCAGGACCTCACTCACCGGGAAGGCCGGCGTACCGGTCCCGGCGTCGGCGCGGCCACCGAAGACACGGATACCGGCGGGCAGCCCCGCGCCCTCGAACGCGTGGAACCCGGCGGTCCGAACCGCCGACTGCCCGACGGTCTCGACGTGCCGGGGCAGCTCGATGATCGAGATCGAGCCCTCCGGGTCGACCGAGTAGTCCTCGGCCGGCTCGCCCTCGTTGGCCACGACCGCGCGGTCACCGTCCGGGGTGATCGTCACCATGTCCGGCAGCGCGCCGACCCGTACCGCGCCCAGAGCGGCGCCCGTGCCCGCCGCGTCGAAGAACACCAGCCAGCCGGCGTCGGTCTTCCGGTCGGACTCGACCGCCACGACGCCGAGGCCGTCGTCCTCGCGCACGGCCACCGAGTTCGCGACCGCGCCGGCCGGGATGACCGACCCGTCCGCGGCGGTGACGCCCGTCGTCTGGAGCGCGAACAGCCGGGTCGGCCTGGCCGGGTCGGCGATGCTGAGCACCTCGACCTCGCCGGCGGCGGCGTTCACCTTCAGCAGGCGCTTGCCCTTCGCGTAGAACTCGACGATCTCCGCTGCGCTCTCGTCGAAGATCCCGGTGTCGTAGCTGCCGGTCGGCGTCAGGGAGAGGACGGCCCCCGGCGCGGACAGCGTGACCGGGTTGGGCACCACCACGGCGGACGCCGGTGATGCCAGCAGGGCCATCACCGCCAGGCCGGCGGCGGCGGCGAGAGGTGGCCAGAAACGGCGGATGAGCACGAGCCCCCCAGTCAGGTCCGACCGGGCCGGGTCGCGCGGTCGGTGCCTCAGGGACGTTAGGGACCCGCGTTAATCCACACGCGAATAGAAGATGAACGGCGCAGTACACGGATGACTTCAACTGCCCATCAACCGCAGGTCAAGCCGATGGCGCCGGCCGCGGGGCCCTCCGGTCGGGCGTGGGCGTAGGTGGAGATTTTTTTGCGGCTTGTGGGGCGCGGGTGGTCGGGGCCGGGGGCGCGGGTAGGTTCGGATGGGTGAGGGCATACCGGACCTGTCTGCGCGGGACCGCTGGCCGCGGGTGGCTCGCGAGAACGCGATGCGGGCAGGATCGAGCCGTCCTGACCACACTGACGCCATGATCACGGCGGCCGCTCCGCTGACGGACATCTCCGAGTGGGCCCGGGGCCGCGGGCTCGAGATCGTCATGATCGTGATCGCGGCCGTCCTGTTGACCCGGTTCGCGACCTGGGTGGGCGACCGCGTCGAGCGGCGCATCGACCAGCGGTCGAGCCAGACCGACGGGGTGGTCCGCTCCGAGGCGACGAAACACCGGCACGCGGTCGTCCAGGTGCTGACCTGGGTGTCACTGGCCCTGGTCTACTGCGTGGCGGTCGTGCTGGTGCTCCAGCGCCTCGGGGTGCCGGTGACCGGCATCGTCGCCCCGGCGACTGTGGTCGGCGTGGCGCTCGGCTTCGGCGCGCAGCGCGTCGTCCAGGACGTGCTCGCCGGGTTCTTCCTGGTCACCGAGCGGCAGTACGGCTTCGGGGACCTCGTCCGCCTGATCGTCCAGGGGGCGCCGAGCGCGATCACCGGGACGGTGGAGGAGGTCACGCTGCGCATCACCAGTGTGCGGACGTCCAACGGCGAGGTGGTGATCACGCCGAACGGGCAGATCGTCCAGGTGGTGAACCTGTCCCGGGGCTGGGCCCGGGCCGTGGTGGACGTCCCGATACCCACGAGCGTTGACGTGACGACGGTCAGTGAAGTACTCACCCGGGTGGGTGCCGAGGCGTACGCCGACGACGCGCTGCACGACCTGCTGCTGGACGCACCGACCGTGATGGGGGTGGAGAGCATCGACCTCGACCAGTTCAAGATCCGGGTCGTCGCCCGGACCCTGCCGGGCAAGCAGTTCGAGGTCGGCCGGGCGTTGCGTGCCAAGATCACAATGGCGCTGCTGCGCGCCGGGATCCACGTGCCGGCCGACCTCGACACGGCCCCACCGACGTCCTCATGAGGTTCCTCGACCGGATTCCGGCGCAGCGCTCGACGTTGCTGCTCGGGTTCGCGCTCGCCGCCGTGTTCGCGCTGTACATCATGGTGCGGCCCGAGTCGCTGCCGGCCTCGCGTTCGTACACGGCGGCGGTCGAGCAGGCCAAGGCCGACCGGCGTGACGAGCAGGCGAGCGCCACGCCGACCCCGCGGGCGCGGGCGAGCACCGCCCCGGCGCCGGAGACCTCGCCGACGCCGACCGCCTCGCCCTCCCCGGAGGTCACCGCCACCCCGACCACGACGGCGGACCCGTCCGGCACCGCCGATCCGTTCGGTTCCACCGACCCGTCGGCGGTCGGCACCTCGCCGGCCTCCGCGCCGCCGTTCGCGCGGGTCCCGTCGGTGTCCGGTGACCCGTTCGCCCCGGCCCCTGGTCCGACCGCGACGTCCGCGCCCTGACCAGGCCTTCGGCGACGCCGACGCCCTGATCAGGCCCTGAGCGCGCCCAGGCCGGCCCAGTCGACCAGCCGTTCGGCGCCAGCCTGCCGCGCCGCCAGCAGGACGGCCCCGACGGCCGGGGACATCCGCGGCCGGACGAGGCGCGCGTGTGGGCTGGTGGCGGTGACAAGGGCGGTGAACGCCTCCAGGAACGGCGGCCCGGAGTTGAACGTGCCGCCCACGAGCGCGACGGGGAACTCGCCCACCAGGCCGAGCCGGTCGATCACGGTGCGCACCTGGTCGGCGAGCAGCCGGCCGGCCTCCGTCAGGATCCGGTGGGCGACGGCGTCACCGGCGGCCGCGGCGGCGGCGACCTCGACGGCGAACGCGGCGATCCCCGCCTTGTCGAGGCTGCCGTAGACGAGATCGTCGACGCTCTCGACCAGGTCGAGGCGGTAGAAGGCCAGCAGGCGGGGCACGAGCGCGGACCAGGGGGCGCGCCCGTCACGGAACTCCACGGCGGCGCGCATCCCGTGCAGGCCGATCCAGTAGCCCGAGCCCTCGTCGCCCAGCAGGTGCCCCCAGCCGCCGCACCGCCAGGTACGCCCGTCGGCGGCGACGCCCAGGGCGTTGCTGCCCGTCCCGCTGATGACGGCGACACCGGGACGGCCCAGCGTGCCGGCGGCCCAGGCCGCGACGACGTCGTTGAGGACCAGCGGGCGCCCGACCGGCCGGAGCTCGGTGAGCCGGTCGCGCAGGGCCTCCTGGTTCTCGTCGGTGTCGGCGCTGGCCACCGCGAGTACCGCGGCGGCCACCTCGTGGGCCGTGGCACCCGCCCGGCCGAGTGCCCCGCGGACGGCCTCCATGATCGCGGCGGCGGCGCCGTCGAGGCCGACGACGTCGAGATTGCTCGGGCCCGCGGTGGCGGTGGTCAGCGTCGACCGCCGCAGGTCGAGGACGGCGGCGGTGGTCTTGGTACCGCCGCCGTCCACGCCGAGCAGGAAGGGGCGGGGGAGAGCGACGCGGGGCGCCGGCACCGGCTCCAGTGCCGCGACCGCCTCCGGTGCCGGCACCGTCTCCGGGGGCGGCCGGAGGGACGGCGGCAGACTGATCAGCGGCCTGGAGTCCGCTGGCCGCGGGTTGTGCATCCGATCACCCCGTGTCCCATCGTGGCTTCGTTGAGAGACGGTAGTGCAGTGACCGATGACGACGACGACTGGGCGCCGCCGCCCGTGCCCGACGGCGGCGGCGATCCGGTGGCAGCCGTGGACGAGGCCCTCACCGAGGCCGAGAGCGCGCTGCGAGCCGGAACATGGCTGCCGGACGTGGACGAGATCGACGCGGTGGTGACCATCCTGCACCGTACCGACCCGGCGCGGCGGCGCCCCGACACGCCGCTGCGCCGCGTCCTGCACCAGACGCTGGACGAGACCTACCCGCAGCTCACCGTCTGGCGCCCGCGCCCGCAGTACCTCTACGCCGTGGTGAAGACCCTGCACCTGCTCGCGTCGGATCCCGTCACCGGTGAGAACAGCGCCGCCCTCCTCGTCGGCTGGGACCGTCTCATCGAGCTCCTGCGAGCCGTGCTCGAGGTGGCCGGATCCGGGCCCTGAGCCAGCCCGGCCCGGGTGTCGGGCCCGGCACCCGGCGGCCACGCGGGAGCCACCCTGATGGCTCCTGCGTGGTACCAGTACGGGCACTGACGGTCCGCCACCGACCTCCTGCCGCGGGAGCGGGCCAGGCGTATGCGGCGGGAGGTCGTCCGGGCATGACCGGTGGGGCCCCGGCCACACAGGGTGAGACCGGGCCCCCGCAAGGCCGCCAGGATGCGGCGTGCCGGGCGTCTCCCACCACCTTCCGCGACGGAATGGAGGAACCAGGTGGTGTCAGGAGCAGTCGTCACCGAGTATCTGTCTCGTGTCCATTCCGCGGCAGGGTTCCTCGTCCAACGGCGATCGTGTGAGGGGTGAGCGCTCCGGCCGGCTCCCGGCGGAGCTGCCCTTCGTCGTCGCTCTCGACGATTCGGACACCCCCTACGACGTCGTCGACGCGCTCGCGCTCGGCCCGTTCACCAAGGGAGACCAGCCCTGGGCGCGCAGCGCCCGCATCGACCGGCTCAAGCCCGGCGCGAGCCTGCTGCCGGTCGACGCCGAGGTCGTGCGGACCGTGGTCGAGGACGCCCGTGACTCGCGGCTGGCGACCGGTGACGGCTGGACCATGCGCGCCGTGCGCTGGCGCGGCGGCAGCGCCGAGGTCCTGGTGACGGCGGTCAGCGAGGAGCTCGCCCGGACGGTTCTCGACGGGGTGGTGCGCCAGGCGACGGCGGAGTCCGTCGGCGAGGGCACCGTGACCATGGGCTTCTGGTATCTCTCCACCCAGCGTGGGCCGACGAGGATCATCCGCCGGGCCGCGACGACGGCCTGGCGGTCGATCCGGCGAAACTACGCGGAGACCACGCTGACGCCGCTGGACCATCTGATGACCATGCGCCCGGAGAACCTGGTCGGCCGGCTGATCCTCCTGCACGGGCCGGCGGGAACCGGCAAGACGACGATCCTGCGCGCGCTCGCGCACGAGTGGCGGAGCTGGTGCCAGGTCGACTGCGTGCTCGACCCGGAGGCGCTCTTCGGCGATCCCGGCTACCTCATGGAGGTGGCGATCGGGTCGGACGACGCGGACGACGACGGACCGGCCGAGGGGACCAGCCTGGCGCTCGGCGACACGGTGCCGGACTCCGCCGGTGCCGCCGGAACGGCCGCGGCCGACGGAGCCGCCGGAACCGACGCGGAGAGTGGTGGCTCGGTGGACGCCGGGGACACCGCGCGCACGGACGACTCGCCCCGCCGCCGCTGGCGGCTGCTGGTGATCGAGGACTGCGACGAGCTGCTGCGCGGCGACGCCCGCAGCGTCTCCGGCCAGGCGCTGTCCAGACTGCTCAACCTCACCGACGGCCTGGTCGGGCAGGGCCGGGACGTCCTGGTCGCGGTCACCACCAACGAACCGCTGGCCCGCCTGCATCCCGCGATCGTGCGGCCGGGCCGCTGCCTGGCCCAGGTCGAGGTCGGGCCGCTCCCGCGTGGGGAGGCGCTCGCCTGGCTCGGGACGCCGGCGGACGCGGGCGTCGGGACGTCCGCGACCCTGGCCGAGCTGTTCGCCCTCCGTGACGGACGGATGCCCGCGACCACCCCGGAGCGGGAGGGCCACACCGGCCTGTACCTCTGACGACCCGGCGGCGCCGTCCCGTGTCATCGGGCGGCGCCGCCCGATCCCCGGCGGGGGAAGATAAGCTCCCGGACCGCCAGGAAGAGGATTAACCGCGGTTCCGGTCGGGTCGCTGTCGCGCAATTCTATGCCGGAATTCGCTTCACGGTCGTCTCGCGTAACACGCCCGGTGTCGGCCTTCTGCGACGAACCACGTGCCGATCGACTACTCTTCCGCACTTGGACGGGGTATTTGGGGATGCTCTGTTCTGGGGTAATCATCGATCGGTAAACATGTCTGGGGGGTCGGTTCCGGGGTCCGGCCGCGAACCACTGGGGGAAACGGCAGTGATGGCAACACAGCATGCGGACGGCATTGCGCCCATGTCCGCGAGCGTGCCCGGGGGGCGCACGCCATCGATCGCACCGCCACCGGTCATACCGCCGTTGGTCACACGGCCGCCGGTCATACGGCCGCCGGTCACATCGTCGACGGCGACGGCGGACGCCGGGCCGCGGGCCGGTGGGGACCTGCCGCGGCGGCACCGCCTAATCGTTTAGAGAATCACCGGGCCCAAAGCCCAAAGCCCAAAGCCCGAGGACCGTGAGTCCGCGCGGCCCGACCGGGACGCGGACTCCACGACAGTGCCGCGTGGACCGGGACGGCCCTCCGTCACCCTCCGCGCGGATTCCCGGACGTCATCGTCCGCGCCCGCTCGACGCCGCCCGGGTCGACCATGCCCTGGGCGCGCCCCAAGGAGCTGAAGAAGATGCGAATCTTTGTCGTCGGATCCGGAGTCGTTGGAACAGCCACCGGGAGGGGGCTGCTCGACGCCGGGCACCGGGTCACGTTCATCGACGTCTCGCCGGAGCGAATCGCATTCCTGAACGAGATCGGCCTGGACGCGCGGCCCGAGATCGACCTGCGGTCGGAGGGCGACTCCGTCGTCTTCCTCACCCTGCCGACACCGAATGCCGGCAGCCGCTACGATCTCACCGCGTTCGTGGCCGGTATCCGCGGCCTCGGCCGCGCGCTCCGTGAGACGTCCGCCGTGCACACCGTTGTCGTCCGGAGCACCGTCGATCCGGGCACGACCGAGGGTCTGGTCGGCCCGCTGCTCGAGCAGGAGTCCGGGCTGCGCCAGGGCAGCGGGTTCCTGCTGGCCAGCAATCCGGAGTTTCTGCGCGCCTCGTCGGCCGCCGAGGACTTCCGCTGGCCGTGGATGACCGTTGTCGGGGCCCGTAACCGGCGGGTCCAGGAGCGCCTTGCGGAGCTTTTCGCGCCGTTCGGGGGGACTATGCGGATCTTTGATGATCCGATGACCGCCGAGTTCGTCAAGTGTGCGCACAACATCTTCAACGCCACGAAGATCTCGTTCTGGAACGAGATGCACGTCGTCGCGGAGCGCCTGCACCTCGACCTCGGGGCGGTGGCCGAGACGGTCGCGCGATCAGCCGAGGCGTCCTTCAACCCGGCCTACGGGACCAGAGGTGGCGCGCCGTACGGGGGCGTCTGCCTGCCGAAGGACACCATGGCCTTCCTCGGGTTCGCCGCCGGTGTCGGCGTGGACATGCCGATCCTGCGGTCGGTCATCGAGATGAACAGCCGTTTCGTCGACCGCGCCGCCGGCGGCGCCGTGACCGGCGAGCGGGCCGGGGCCGTCGACTCGCTCGGCGACAGGTCCGGTAACGGATTCGGCGACGGCACGGGCGAGCGCGTAGGCGACGGGTTCAGCGCCGGCGTCGGCGATGGATTCGGTGCCGGTGCCGGTGCCGGTGCCGCGGGTCGGGGTCCTGGGCTGGCCGCCGCCCGCGCGCTCTGGTCGCCTGACCGGCTTCCGCGGCAGCCGCGCGACTCCCGCGGCGTCGAGGCGACGGAAGGCGCACCCCGATGAGCACCTGGCTGCCCTGGCTGCTGCTCGTGGCCTTCCTCCGACCGATGATCGAGATCTTCATCCTCGCCGCGGGCGAGTGGTGGTTCCACACGACCTTCCGGCAGAACCGGGACCTCTTCTCGCGATACATCATCCAGATCACCACCGTCGGCCGGGAACAGGACCGCGTCAACGAGATCATCCGGGAGATCCGCTCGTTCCCGATGACGATGAACTACGAGATCTGGGTGACCAACGAGCCCGGGAACGGTGACATCTACCCCGAGGCGGACCGGGTCATCACGGTGCCGACGGACTTCACCTGCGTGGCCCAGTACAAGGCCCGTGCCCTGGAGTTCAGCCGGATCGTCCGCCAGCACCTCGGCTACGACACGGCCGACACGAAGATAACGTTTCTCGATGACGACACGTCGCCGACGTGGGAGTACCTCGAGACCGCCTACGCGGCCGACTACGACATCTGCCAGGGTGTGACGGCCCCGCGCATCGACTACGGCAGCGGGCCGTTCGCGCACTTCATCCTGAGCCACATCGACGACCTGCGGTTCCACAACTGCATGACCTACTGCTCCTCCTTCCAGGGAATCCTCGGGCGCCCGCTTTTCGTCCACGGGGAGGGCCTCACCATCACCGGCCACACCGAGCGGACAGTCACCTGGAACTGGCGGATCTTCGCCTCCGAGGATCTCACCTTCGGCTGCAACGCGGCGGCGGCCGGTCTGCGCTGGGGCTTCTTCCACGAGTACATCCAGCTCACCTCACCGTGGACGTGGCAGGCCTACTTCAAGCAGCGCCGCCGGTGGATGTGGGGCAACATCCACGCCATCGTGAACCGCGACGTGCTCCCGCTCGGCGCCGCGATCAGGATCGCGATCCGGTACTTCCTCAGCCTGTTCACGTTCCTCGCGTCGGGTTCGGCGGTCGTCCTGATTCTCACCGACACGATCGAGGTGGCCGGGTGGGCGCATTCGCTCTTCTGGTGCTCGCTGGCGGTCTGGCTGGTGAACTTCGGGCTGAGTGGCTGGGTCAACGCCGGCCTGCGCCAGCCCGGGGTGAGCACCGCGAAATTCTGGACCAACCGCGTCCTGCAGAGCCTCGCGGCCGTGGTCCTGGCACCCGTCACGGCGACGTTCACGATCGTCGCGCTCGTCGCGACGCTCTACATGGGGAATCCGCGCAGCTTCGAGGTCATCGCCAAGACCGCGGCCACCAGCGGCCAGCGTGAGCGCGACCGGGACGACGACGGCACCACCGGGGACGGCGCCACCCGGCACGGCGACGCGGTGGCCGGCGGGGGTCGCGTGCCGGCGTCCGTCGCGGGGGAGGGAAACCGATGACGACCCACCCGACCGACCAGCCCTACTCGATGGGCTCGGCGAGCACGGCCAACACGGCCACCCTGCCGACCGCGGTGCCCGTGCGGCAGCCGGCGCGGGCGCCGGGCGAGCGGGCCGCGGTGACGGCGGCCGCCCGGGCCCGGCGCGAGCGGTCCCGCCGCCGGGGCGTCCACTTCCTGCTGGCCGTGATGACGGCGCTGAGCGCGGTCACCCTCAGCGTGACCGTCGGCCGGGACTACCGGGAGCTCACCTCGACCACCGAGTACTTCCACCGGCACGCCTACACACCGTCCTACGACCCGCTCAGCAACGTGATCCTGGGGCTGCCGCCCAACACCGTCGACGCGCGGACCAGCCCGGCACCGGAGATCCGCAGCATCGCGGTGGGGCCCGGCGCGGTCACGCTGCTGGCCGGCGGCCGGCCGGAGCGGGTCGTCCCGCTGCGGCAGCCGGTCACCGGGCTGCTGGACGTCGTCGAGAAGGTCGACGACCCCTCGTGGGTCGGATACGACGGCCGCGGCCGGGTCACCGTGTCCGCCGCGCTCGTCGTCTCGCCCGGGGCGTCACTGACGATCACCGCTCCGGTCTCGGAGCTGGTGCTCGTGGCCCGGCGCGGCGTGCTGCTCGGCGTGGACGGCGGGCGGCTGGCGCTGGACGGCGTCGCCGTCCGCCCGAGCACGACGAGTGACGACTCGCAGCGGAGCAGCGTCGACGAGCAGCGGCCGTTCGTGGTCGCCACGAACGCGGCGACCCTCACCATCACCCGCAGTCACCTGAGCTATCTCGGACGGGACTGGAACAGCTCCTACGGTGTCTCCTGGTCGGACCGCTCCACCGGGAGCATGACCCATTCCGAGGTCGACCACAGCTTCATCGGGACGTACACGGACCATGCCCGTGACGTGAGCATCGAACAGAACTGGTTCCACGACAACACGCTCTACGGCGTCGACCCGCACAGCCACTCGACCGGGATCTCGGTGCGCAACAACGTCAGCGAGCGCAACGGCCGGCACGGCATCATCTTCTCCGACTTCGTCACCGGCGGTGTCGTGGCCGGCAACATCACCCGGGACAACCGGCTCAACGGCATCATGATGGACGCCTCGAGCACCGGGAACCGCATCGTCGGCAACACCGCCAGCGGCAACCGCGGTGACGGCATCGTGCTCGCCTCCTCACCCGACAACGTCGTCGAGCAGAACACGGTCACCGGGAACCGGGTGGGCCTGCACGTCCGCGGCGGCGCGGAGAACCTCCGGGTACGGGGCAACACGATCGTCGACAACCAGCTCGCGGCGCAGGGGACCGATCTCGACGGGAACACGCTGCGCGACAACGGCGACCAGTGGCGCACCCGGGTGCTCGTCGGGATCTGGGCGTCGGTGCCGCTCGTGCTGGTCCTGCTCAGCGGCGTCACCGGCCTCGCCCGTCGGCGTCGGGCGCGGGTGACCGGCCGGCCGGCGTTCGGTGCCGGAGTCTGAGGTGGCCGGCGGGGACGCCCGGCTCAGGAAATTCCGGCCGGACATCGAGGGGCTGCGCGCGGTCGCGGTGGCCCTGGTCGTGCTCGGCCACTCCGGGCTCGCCGTCGCCGGCGGGTTCGTCGGCGTGGATGTCTTCTTCGTGATCTCGGGCTTCCTCATCACCAGGCAGCTGCTCGCCGAACGGGCCGCCAGCGGGCGGATCTCGCTGCGGGGCTTCTACGCCCGGCGGGCGCGGCGGATCATCCCGGTGGCGACGGTGGTCATCGTCGCGACGATGGTGGCCGCCTGGCGGTGGGCGTCACCGCTGCGCCTGCACTCGATCAGCGTGGACGCCGCGTTCTCCGCCGTGTCGGCGATCAACATCCGGCTCGCCCAGGCCGGGACGGACTACCTGCGGGCGGACGGTCCGCCGTCCCCGTTCCAGCACTTCTGGTCGCTCGCCGTCGAGGAGCAGTTCTACGCCCTGTGGCCGCTGGTGCTGGTGGTCGTCACCACGGTGATCGCCGGAGGCTCGCACCGGGGCCGCGGCGGAGCGGTCCGCACCGGGCCAGCCGGGACCGCACCGGCCGGGACCGGACCGGCCGGGACCGGACCGGCCGGCACCGGACCGGCCGGCACCGGACCGGTCCGCACGGGGCGGGTGTTCGTCGTGCTCGTCGCGGTGTTCGGCGGCTCGCTGGCCCTCAGCGTGCTGCTCACGCCGCGGTCGGCGCCGTGGGCCTACTTCGGGAGCCACACCCGTGCGTGGGAGCTGGCGGCGGGGGCGCTGGTCGCGCTCGGCGCGCCCGCGTTCGCCCGGATGCCCCGCGCGCTGTCGTCCCAGCTGAGCTGGCTGGGCCTGCTGGGGATCCTGATCGCCGCGGCGCGGTTCGACGAGAGCACGCAGTACCCGGGGCTGGCGGCGCTGCTGCCGGTCGCGGGCTCGGCGTTCGTGATCGCCGGTGGGTGCGCCGGGCCACGCCGGGGTGCCGAGCTGCTGCTGCGGCGGTGGCCGCTGCAGGTGGTGGGCCGCCTCAGCTACTCGTGGTACCTGTGGCACTGGCCGGTGCTGGTGCTCTGGCCGGAGGCCGCCGGGGCACCTCTCGGGACGGCCGGGAAGGTCGCCGCCGTCCTGGGCTCGCTGGTCCTGGCCGCCGTCACCTACCACGCGGTCGAGAACCCGGTCCGGACCCGGGCGGTGCTGGTCCGCCGGCCGGCGGTCGGTCTCGGCCTCGGTGGATGCCTGGCCGGCACCGCGGTGGCGGTGGCGCTCGCCGTGGGCCAGGTCGCGGCCATCCCCACCACCGGCGGTGGGACGCCGGCCCCCGGCCTGGCGGCCGGCCCGGCGGGAGGACCGGGTGGCGCCGGAGTGGCGGGTGGCGCCGGAGTGGCGGGTGGCGCCGGAGTGGCGGGTGGCGCCGGAGTGGCGGGTGCCGCCGGAGTGGCGGGTGCCGCCGGAGTGGCTGGCGTCGAGGGAACAGTGGGGGCGGCGGGGGCGTCCACCGCCCTGTCCCGGGTGATCGAGCGGTCGCTGGATCTGCCGGGGCTGCCGGCGGGGCTGCGGCCGTCGCTGGAACAGGTCCCGTTCGACTACAAGGCGAACAGGTGTTACGCGTCGATCACCGCCAGCACGCCCACCGACTGCGTCTACGGGGACCCGAACGGCCACCGGACGGTCGTCCTCTACGGCGACTCGCACGCGAACCAGTGGTTCAACGCGATGAACGAGGTCAGCCGCGAGCGCGGCTGGCGGCTGATCCCCTACACGAAGGGCGGCTGCCCACCGGCCGACTACCAGGACTTCGTGCTGGAAACCCTGAAACGGGTCTACACCGAGTGCAACACCTGGCGGGCGGAGGTCCTCGCCAGGATCGGCGCGCTCCACCCGGATCTGGTCATCGTCGGTTCCGAGGCGCGCACCGAGGCCATCCGGGTGGGCGCCGGCGGGATGGCGAGCCTCGTGCGCACGCTGCGCTCGACCGGCGCCAAGGTCGTGTTCATCTCGGACACGCCCTACCCGGGATTCGACGTCCCGGACTGTCTGGCCAGGAATCCGTCGAACATCCGCCGGTGTGTCGTACGGGTCTCCGACGCGAAACTGACCGAACCGCAGCGGGCCATCGAGACCAACGGTGCCCGTGACGGTGGCGCGATGCTGGTCGACCCGGTGCCGTGGCTGTGCGCGAAGGAACAGTGCCCGCCGATCATCGGCGACACGGTCGTCTACTACGACAAGAGCCACATCACCGGTACCTACTCCACCACTCTGGCGTCGTATCTGGGCCCGGAACTGATCCGGCTGGCCGGATGACCCGAAAAAGACCCCGGATACCGTCGTTCTGTTGACCCTTTCGTGTTCTGCTCGCCCCTTCGGGAAAGAATCGGACCGCATCAGCTCACGAAACGGCGAGCGCGACATTAAAGGGCAAGAAAGCCGGCCGGTGCCGGGACTGCCGCCGGGGTCACCGCCGGTCGGCGTGCCGGTCGGCGTGCCGGGTCGGCGTCATGCCCGGGCGCCGTCCGGCCCGGGGCTAGAATTCCAGCCGGCGCGGATGATTCGAATTCGTGGTTCGCGCTTTCGGGAGATCGTGCCGCGCGCCGACAGGTGAAATCGTCGGCGGCGGGCCAGGCGGGCGAAATGCGGGTCGGGGGGCATCGCGATGACCGTACTGTCGCGAAGAGGAGCGATTCTGACGGCGTTGCTCGGCGCCGCGGGCGCCGTGGGTGCCGCGGGCTGCACCACCGGGCCGGACGAGCACCGGCCGGAGCCCGAAGTGCCCGAGCCGAACGGGCTGAGTGCCCCGGCGACACCGCCGATGCCCCCACGGCTGCAGAGCTTCTTCGGTGACGAGCTGATCATGCGCCGGCGGGGTGCCTTCGGCCTGGACGACGTCACCGTGGAGCGGCCGGAGGCGGGCTGCGGCTGGAAACACATCCGGGTCAGCTATCCGGCGGGTTCGGCCAGCCAGCTCTCCGTGGAACAGGACGGGGCCCCCTCCGGCGGTGCCCAGGTCTATCTCCAGCTTCGCGACGGACCCGCCGACGACCTCTTCCTGAGCTACCGTGTCCGGTTCCAGGAGGGTTTCCAGTTCGCCCGAGGTGGCAAGCTTCCGGGATTCTTCGGCGGCACCCACGTGGCCGGTGGAAACACCCCGGACGGTACGAATGGATTCTCGACGCGATACATGTGGCGGGCCGGCGGAAAGGGACAGGTGTACGCCTACCTCCCACGCTCGAAAGAGTACGGTACGACGCTTGGCCTGGGGAGCTGGAAATTCGTCCCGGGGAGGTGGGCGGCCATTCAGCAACGGGTTTGTCTGAACAGTCCGCAGGCGGCGGACGGATCGGTGACGGTCTGGGTCGACGGTCGTGAGGTCTTCCACCAGGGCGGTCTTTTCTACCGCAGCACGCCGGCGCTGCGCATCGAGGGCGTCTTCTTCTCCACCTTCTTCGGCGGCGATGACCTGAGCTGGGCCAGCCCCATCGACCAGTACGCCGACTTCGCCACCTTCGTGGTCTCCGACCGGTTCATCCAGGCCGGCCCCGCCAGCTCATGCTGACCTGGCCGACGGGCCCGGTACGGTTCCCGCTGGCTTACGTGACGCGCACCCGGTGACATGGTTCCCCAGGTACCGACCGTGGGAGCCAGGCCGCGGTCAGCGCTGCCGGTGAGATCGCCCAGCCGCTGATCTCACCAGGAAGATCCACACTCGTCGAAGGGTGTTGCCCCAGCCGGTACAGGCGCGGCTGAGGCAACACCCTTCGGAGCGAAATCCGGGCGCGGCTAGCGGCGCCCGCGACGGCGGCTGTCGCGCGCGTCGTCCTGGTTGCCGCTGAGGGTGACCTCGTCGCCGGTGACCAGACCGGCGCGGCGCAGCGCGTCGGCGATGGCCCCGTCGGTCCGCCCGCCACGGTGGCCCGCACCGCGCTGGCCACCGCCACCGCCACCGCCAGCACCGCCACCGCCAGCACCGCCACCGCGCTGACCGCCACCCGCGCCACCGGCACCGCCGCGCTGACCCGCGCCACCGCCACCGCGCTGGCCCGGACCACCCCGCTGGCCGGGGCCGCCACGCTGACCCGGACCGCCACGCCCGCCTCCGGGCTGGCCGCCACCCGGCTGCCCGCCGCCGGCCGCCGCCGCCTGCCGGCCGCCCTGCTGGTCGGCGGGCGGCCCCCCGTCACGCTCCTGGCTCCGGCCGGCGCCACCGGCGCCACCGCGGATCTGCCCACCGCGGCCACCGCGGCCCGCGCGCCGCTCACCGCCCTGACCGCTCTGCCCGCCGCCGGCGTCCGCCGCGCCCGGCTCGTCGTCCAGGCGCAGGGTGAGCGAGATGCGCTTGCGCGGGATGTCGACGTCGAGGACCTTCACCCGCACGATGTCCCCGGGCTTGGCGACCTCGCGGGGGTCGCTGACGAAGTTCTTCGACATCGCCGAGACATGGACGAGGCCGTCCTGGTGCACGCCGATGTCGACGAAGGCGCCGAAGGCGGCGACGTTGGTCACCACACCCTCGAGGACCATCCCCGGCACCAGGTCGGCGAGGGTCTCGACGCCCTCGGTGAACTCGGCGGTCTTGAACGCCGGCCGCGGGTCGCGGCCGGGCTTCTCCAGCTCGGCGAGGATGTCGGTCACCGTCGGCAGGCCGACCGTGTCGTCGACGAACTCGGTGGGCTTCAGCGAGCGCAGCGTCTTCGTATCGCCGATCAGCGCGCGCAGGTCGCCACCGGTCACCGTCAGGATCCGCCGGACGACCGGGTAGGACTCCGGGTGCACGCTGGAGCTGTCGAGCGGGTCGTCGCCGCCGGTGATCCGCAGGAAGCCGGCGCACTGCTCGAACGCCTTCGGGCCCAGCCGGGCCACCTCCAGCAGGCCGGTCCGCGACCGGAACGGCCCGTTGGTGTCCCGGTGGCGGACGATGTTGTCGGCCAGCCCGCCGCTGATGCCGGAGACCCGGGAGAGCAGCGGTGCCGAGGCGGTGTTGACGTCCACGCCGACCGCGTTCACGCAGTCCTCGACGACGGCGTCCAGGGAGGACGACATCCGGGCCTCGGAGAGGTCGTGCTGGTACTGGCCGACCCCGATCGACTTCGGGTCGATCTTGACGAGCTCGGCGAGCGGGTCCTGCAGGCGGCGCGCGATGGACACCGCGCCGCGCAGCGAGACGTCCATCGAGGGCAGTTCCTGGGACGCGTAGGCGGAGGCGGAGTACACCGAGGCACCGGCCTCGGACACCATCACCTTGGTCAGCTTCAGCTCGGGATGCCGGCGGATCAGGTCGTCGGCCAGCTTGTCGGTCTCCCGGGAGGCCGTCCCGTTGCCGATGGCGATCAGCTCCACGCCGTGCTCGGCGGCCAGCCGGGCCAGAGTGGCCAGGGAGTCGTCCCAGCGCCGGGCCGGGACGTGCGGGTAGATCGTGTCGGTGGCGACGGCCTTCCCGGTCGCGTCGACCACCGCCACCTTGACGCCGGTGCGGAACCCCGGGTCGAGGCCCATGGTGCGCCGCTCCCCGGCGGGGGCGGCGAGCAGCAGGTCACGCAGGTTCGCCGCGAACACGCGTACGGCGGTGTCCTCCGCGGACGTCCACAGCCGCATGCGGAGGTCGACGCCGAGGTGGACGAGGACCCGGGTCCGCCAGGCCCAGCGCACCGCGTCGAGCAGCCAGCGGTCGGCCGGGCGGCCGGCGTCGGCGATGTCGAAGCGCTCGGCGATGCGCCGCTCGTAGTCGGTGGGGCCGGGGGCCGGGGGCTCCGCCGGGTCGGCGGGCTCGTCCGGCTCCAGGGTGAGATCGAGGATCTCCTCCTTCTCCCCGCGGAACATCGCGAGGATCCGGTGGGACGGCAGCTTCGTGAACGGCTCGGCGAAGTCGAAGTAGTCGGCGAACTTCGCGCCGTCGGCCTCCTTGCCCTCGCGGACCCGGCTGACGAGATACCCGCGGGACCACATCTGCTCGCGCAGCGCGCCGATCAGGTCGGCGTCCTCGGCGAAGCGCTCCACCAGGATGGCGCGGGCGCCCTCGAGCGCCACGGTGGCGTCGGCGACGCCCTTCTCGGCGTCGACGTAACGCTCCGCCTCCGCCCGGGGGTCGAGCGAGCGGTCGGCCAGCAGCGCGTCCGCGAGCGGCTCCAGCCCGGCCTCGCGCGCGATCTGCGCCTTCGTCCGGCGCTTCGGCTTGTAGGGGAGGTAGATGTCCTCCAGGCGGGCCTTGGTGTCGGCGGCCATGATCTGCGCCTCGAGGGCGTCGTCGAGCTTGCCCTGGCTCCGGATGGACTCCAGGATCGCCGCGCGCCGCTCCGCCAGCTCCCGCAGGTACCGCAGCCGCTCCTCGAGGGTCCGCAGCTGGGCGTCGTCGAGGGTGCCGGTCACCTCCTTGCGGTACCGGGCGATGAACGGCACTGTCGCCCCGCCGTCGAGCAGGTCGATCGCCGAGGCCACCTGCCCCTCGCGCACGCCCAGCTCCGCGGCGATCCGCGCCTGGACAGACACCGTCTCTGAGACGGACACCGTCGTCACGATCCGCAACCGCCTTTGCCTGTGTGCTCGTCGTCCCCACGGTTCGGACCCGGGGGTTGGTACTCCCGATAATCCCTCTCGTCGGATCACCGGTGCCGGTCGGGGTGAGCCCCGGTACCGGCCCGGACGCCCGCGCGGCCCCGCCGCGGCGCTGGTCGCCCGCCCGGGTGCCGTGCCCGCCGGGGACACCCGCCGGGCGGCCCGGCCGGCGGCACCCAGGCTCTTTAGCGCAATACGGTGTTCTTCCGTCGACATACCATGTCATGGTGTTTCGGATTGGCCTGTCACGTTCTGTACGGGGACCACGACGTCGCCGCTCCGGCCGGGGAGGCCCGGAACCGCGATGACGCCGTCCCGGCGGCGGTCCGGGCCGTGATTGATCGAATTCGGGGGGGACACCGTGAGGGACGCCCGCGGGTCAGAGGTCGGTCCAACCGTGGCATTCGTGCACGAGGCGCTCGTCCACCGCGGCCCGGCCGGTTTCCTGGCTGGCGCGGTGGAATTCGTCCGGGCCGGTGTCCAGCGTGACGAGGCCGTCCTGGTCGCGGTCACGCCCGCCAACGCCGGGCTGCTGCGATCCGTGCTGGGCTCGATCGTGGCGAAGGTCTCCTTCCTCGACATCACCGAATTCGGGCGAAATCCAGGCCGGGTCATTCCGGCCTGGTCGGCCTTTCTGGACGAGGCCCGGGCCCGGGGAACCCGCGCGCGTGGCCTCGGCGAGCTGGTCTGGGCCGGGCGGAGCGCGGCCGAGATAGCCGAGTGCCACCACTGCGAATCACTGGCCAATCTGGCCTTCGGGGCATCGTCCGGGCTGCGGCTACGCTGCGCCTACGACGCCGCCACGCTGCCGGCACCGGTGGTGGACGCCGCGTGGCGCACCCATCCGCGGGTGCTGGGCGACGGCGCGGCCCGCGGTGGCGGCGGCCGGTACCGCGCCGCACCCGGCCCGTTGTCGGGCCCACCGCCCGGTCCTCCGCCCGGCCCGTTGTCGGGCCCTCCGCCCGGCCTACCTCCGGGCCGCGTCCGTCCACCGGCTTCCGCGCCGCTGGGGCCGGGGGTGCCGGAGCCGTTCGAGATGGGGCTGCCGGCGCCCGCCGTGGCCGGCCGGGCCGTGGTCAGCCTGCGCTTCACCGGGCGGGACGTGTCGGCCGCCCGGCGGATGGCGGTCGGCCGGGCCTGCGAGGTCGGCGTGCCCGACAGCCGGGTGGACGACCTGAAGCTGGCCATCCACGAGATCGTCACCAACAGCGTGCGCCACGGCGGTGGGATCGGCCGGCTGCGCGTCTGGGTGGAGGGGCCGACCCTGATCTGCGAGGTCGCCGACCGCGGCCGGGTACTCGACCCGCTGGTCGGCCAGCGGATCCCGGAACTGGACTCCGAGGGCGGCCGGGGGCTGTGGCTGGCCCACCAGCTCTGCGACCTCGTCCAGCTCCGCTCCTCACCGGCCGGCACCGTGGTCCGCCTGCACATCGCGATCCGTGGCGCGGCGCCCACCCACGGCACCACCGAGGACGGCGCGGCCGCCGAGGCCGGTTAGCCCGGCCCCGGCCCAGGTGTCGCGGAGGGTGCGCAACGCCGCCCGTCGGCGCCGCCGAGGCCGGTTAGCCCGGCCCCGGCCCCGTTCGCGGAGGAGACCGCTGGTCAGGCCGGCTGGCGCAGCCGGGTCTCCAGGCCGTCCAGGACGGCGTTGCCCAGCTTGCGGATGCCGATCGGGGCGAAGGTCTTCTCGAAGAACCCACCGACCCCGCTCGCGCCGTCCCAGGTGGTCAGCGCGGTGACCGTGCTGCCGCCGGCGCCGGCCGCGCGCACCTGCCAGCGGGTGCGCAGGGAGGAGCACTGGTCGGTCTCCAGCAGGCTGCCCGCCGCGGGGGCGCTGACCAGCGCGTCCACCTCGCGGACGCGCTTGCGGGTGGCGTGCAGCCGGTAGGTGATCCGGGTACCGGGGCCCTCGCCGCCCTCGACCACCTTGTAGTCGGTGATCATTTCTGGCCACAGCTCGGCCCGCGTGCCCGCGTAGTCGGCCAGCAGCGCCAGCACCCGCTCCGGCGGGCCGCCGACGATCCGTTCCACCTCGACACTGATCTGTGCCATCGCTCGCTCCGTCCGAACTCGGCCCGGCTGGCGCCGGCACCTCCGCCGAAAAAGAGACTATCCCGGGCACGACAAATCCGGTTGACCGCCCCACCGGGCCGCCGATCTCGGCCGTGAATTGTGGGGACGGCGGTCGGGAGATAACGTTGCCGCGCTGCCCGGAGGCGTAACCGGCGGCGCCCGATCCGCCCGGCAAAATGCTGCGCGAATCTGTGAGGTACCGGTTGGACGGGGGTCCTGTGTCAGATTCACCGCAGACTTCCGAACATTCCCGTGAGCGGATGCGCCGGCCTGGCCCGGTGCGGGCTTTCGGGGACATGCTGGCATTCTTCGCCGGTGCGCAGGCCAAATTCCTCCCGCCGACGGATCGCGCCCGTTTCGTCACCGCCGGCACGCTGATGCTGCTGACGGCGGCACTCGCCACCTGCGCGGGGTCGACGGTGGTGGCCATCGGGTTCGGCATCGGGACACTCCAGGCGCTGCCCTTCGGCATCTTCTACGCCCTGTTCATCTTCTTCATCGACCGGTCCGTCCTGCTGACCCAGACCCCGTACCGTTATGGCGCGGACGGCGGAGTGGAGACCGGTCGGGCCGGATTCTCCGTGGCGGTCCGGGTGTTCATCGCGGTGTGCGCGGCGGTAATTGTCGGGGAGACGGTGCTTCTCCGGATCTTCGAGTCCTCGATCGCGAACCGGGTCGCCGAGATCCAGCAGGAGGACGCCGGGCGCGTACTGGCCGGGTGGGACGCGAACCAGGAGAGCGAGATCGCCGCCCGCACGGCCGATCTCGCCGCCAAACAGAAAGGCCTCGACGCCGCCGACGATCTCGTCGAGGCGAAGACTGCGGAGGTGAACTGCCAGCTCGCCGGCGGCCCGGACTGCCTGGGCGGGGCCGGCCCGGTCTATCAGATCAAGCTGGCCGAGCTGGCCGCGGCGACCGTCGCCGTCACCGACGCCACCCGGCTGCGCGACGCCGCCCAGCGCGACCTTGACAAGTTCCAAGCCACTCAGCAGGCCAGCCGTTCCGCCTTCGCGGGCACGGTGGAGGCCACGACGGGCGCGGCGGACGACCTGCTGATGCGGGAGAAGGCGTTCTGGCGGCTGACCACCGAGGACCGCTCGGTCCTGGTGTGGCGCCTGTTGCTGACGTTGCTCCTGCTCGGTGTCGACCTCGCCCCGCTGCTGTTCAAGCGTGGTCTGGACCGCACCTCCTACCGGCAGCGCGAGCGGCTCGAGCGCTGGCGGGACGAGACCGCCGTCGAGGTCGACGCGCTCCAGGTCGGTCACACCGCCCGGGAACGCCGTGATCTGGCTCCGGTGGTCGCGGCGCGGCTCGCCGGGCGCTGGGAGGACTATCTGCTGCGCCGCGACGGCGTCGAGACCGCTGTGCGCTGGACGGCCGACACGGCCCAGGCGCGCCTCGCCGAGGAGGAGATCAGCGCCGACCAGGAGTCGCGGATGCGCGAGCTGCGCGCGCGGCACGGCATCGTCGCCGTGCCGCGCGCGCCGACCTCGGAATCGGCTGTGGCCACCGGATCAGCCGTGGCCACCGGATCGGTCAGCGGTCACGCGGTACCGCCGCCGCCGGAATCGCCGTGATCAGACGCCGCCGGCGCGGCGCCGGCGGCGGCGGCGGGCGATCAGGGCGGCCACGACGCCCAGGGCCGCCGCTCCGCCCGCGGCCGAGCCGGCCGCGCGCGGGTTCTCCCGCGCCCGGTCACGCCCGGCCGTGATGAGCGGTCCCGCCTTCGCACGCCCCGCGGCGGCCGTCTGGGCGGCCTTCTCCCGGCCGACGGTCATCGCGCTGCCGGCGGTCGCCGTCGTCCGGTGCAGGACGTCCGCGACCTGCGGGTGGGCGTCGAGCTGGCGGTGGGCCGTCTGCTGCGCGGCGGTGGCCGCGTGCCCGGCGGTCCCTCGGGCCCGGACGGTCGCCTCGTCGAGCTTCGGCTTCAGCGCGCTGCCCGCCCCCGCGACCTTGTCCTTGACCCCGGCGGCGGTGCGCCCGGCGACCTTGTGCGGGCTGATGCGGTCGGAGAGCTCGTCGAGGTCGTGGCCGAGCTGGGCGCGGGTCGCCTCGATGTCGGCCCGGATCTCGTCAGGTGTTGTGCTGGTCACGCGCGCCTTCCTTTCGGCCTGGACGTCGGCCTGGGACGTCTTCTCCGTCGCTCGTCGCTGGTTGCTGGTCGCGGGTGGCGGTGGGCCGGACGGGCTCAGTGGCGGCGGCTCTGCGCCCACTGGACGTCCTCGCGCAGCGTCTCGACCGTCTGCGTCGGCGCCGGGTGCACTTCGCGGACCGTGCTGCGGCCGCGCAGGGCGAGCACGGCGGCGACCGCGGCGAGCACCACTCCGACGATCAGCGCGGCCCAGCCCAGCGCCATGACCTCGCCCAGCCCGAACATGACCGCGAGCAGGACGAAGAGCAGCGCGAAGTAGCCGGCCCCGCCGGCTCCGGCGAACATCCCCGCGCCCTTGCCGGCCTTCGTCGCCTCCGCGCGCAGCTCGGCCTTGGCGAGTGCGATCTCCTGGCGGAACAGGGTGGAGACGTCCGCCGCCACGTCGGAGACGAGGCGGCCGGTCGAGGCCGGCCGGGGCTCCGTCATCGTGGCGGGGGCTGACGGCGTGATCCGTACCGTGGCATCGGGCGGAAGGCCCGGGATGCCGGCCTGGTCGGCGGGCACGCCGTCCGCGGATGTCGGGACGCCTCCCGGGGCGACCGGGAGATCGGCGGGGGGTGCTGGGGTCGACGTCGTGGGCTGGCGGGTGTAGGTGCTGGTCATGCCGTCTCCTTCTCGACCGGACCTGACCCCGCCCTCCGGCGGTGTCCATTCGGATCGGTGTAGACCCGGATGCCCGCCCGACCTCGGATTAACCGTGGATGTGGCAGAGGGTGCCGGCCCGCCCCGCCGGCCGGCCGGCTAGTCGGCGCGTTCCTGGGGGGACGAGTGCTCCCAGTCGGCGAGGATGGTGCGGATCCCGGTGACCAGCATCAGCGGCTGGTCGAGCATCACGTGGTGCCCCGCGAGCGGGATCTCGATGACCGGCGCGACCCGGCCCAGCAGGTTGTACATCAGCTCGCCGATGTCCGGGGTGACCAGCCCGTTCTCGGCGCGGAACAGCGCGACCCGGCAGTGCACCTTGCGCAGGATCTCGGGGGACGGCGTCCGGTTGCCGAACACGTTCGGGTCGAACTTCCACGTCCAGCCGCCGAGCATCGCCCCGATGGAGTTCCGGGCGATGTGGTCGATGATGTAGGGCAGGCTGCTCGGCTGCTCGGGGACGGTGCGGAACCGCGCCAGCGCGTCGGCCGCCGTCGCGTAGACCCGCAGCGGGCCGAAGGCGGTCCGCTCGCGGGCGGCGCGCTCCTCCGGGGTCGACTCCTTCACCGGCGAGTCGACGACGACGATGCCGGCGACGCGGTCCGGGTACTCGGCGGCCGTCGTGATGGTCACCCAGCCACCCATGCTGTGCCCGATGACGATCGGTGGGGACGTGATCCCGGCGTGGTCGATCACCGCCACGACCTCGGACGCCCACGTGCTCAGCGAGTACTCCTCGCGGCGCCCGCTGTCACCGTGGCCCGACAGGTCCAGGGCGACCACCCGGTACTCGGCCGGGATCAGTGGCGCGATGTGGTCCCACCAGCCCGCGTGGGCCGCGCCACCGTGCACCATCACGATCGCGGGGCCGCCGACCCGTCCCCAGCACCGGTAGCTGATGGTCGTCCCGTCGACCTCGGTCTCCAGCCGCTCGGGACGAGTATCGATGGCGGCCTCGTACCAGGCCGGTGCTTCGTCATACATCTATGTCTGCCGTTCGGCTCGTCGTTGTGGTTCTCGGCGACCGCCGCATCCTCGATGAAACACCGTGGGCGCGGTGCGGCCGGGGTCCATCGGCACCGTGACACATTCGTCGGATTTCCGACTCGACTCGACCGACGGAGCAGAGTCGATTCGACACCCAGTGGGACCGTCCGGATCCGGGCTATCGCTCTCCGTTATTAAATTCTTACAGTGAGACAGATGATTTGTCGGTGGTGGCGCTGATGCGGCCGGCCGGCCGGCCGGTGGACCGCGCCCTGATCAGTTCGCGGTAGCGGGCGACGTGCCGGTCGGCCGCGGCCGACCAGCTGTACCCCGAGGCGACCGCTTGCCCGGCGGCCCGCCCGGCTGGCCGCGCGGGCGCTTCCGCGCGATGGCCCTGTTCCGTGGAGCCACCCTGTTCCGCGGAGTCCAGGTACGCCTCCAACGCGGCCGCGAGGCCGGCCGGTGTCGCGGCGAAACGCACCGCGTCCCCGGCCGCGGCCAGCACCTCGCGCAGTACCGGCAGGTCACGGGTGACCACCGGGACGCCCGCGGCCAGCGCCTCCAGCGCGGCCAGCCCGAACCCCTCCTTCACGGACGGGAACGCGAACACGTCCGCCGCCGCGACCAGGGCGGGTAGTTCCTCGTGGGCCACCGGCCCGAGGATGACGGGCTCGACGCCGAGGCGCGCGGCCCTGGCCAGCACCCGCTCGCGGTACCCGCGGTAGTCGAAGAGGGTCTCCCCGCCGGCGAGAACGAGCGACACCGGCGTCGCCCGCTCCCGCAGCAGGGCGAACGCCTCGACCAGGTCGGCGGTCCCCTTGCGGGGCTCGATCCCGCCGACGGCGAGCACGTACCGGCCGAGCCGGGCCCGCCAGCGTTCACGGGCCGTGCGGGCGGGGTCCTCCGGTCCGGCCGCCGCGCTGAAGCGGGCCGCGTCGACGCCGTTCGGGATCACCGTCGCGGTGATCCCCCAGCCGTCGGCCAGCTCGGCCGCGACGGCCGCCGACACGCACACGTGCGCGTACGGCCGGCGCAGCGCCCGCTCGTGGCAGGCGACGAGCTCGGGGGTGGTGAAGGCGTCCAGGTGGTGGACGGTGCGCATGCAGTCGGCCACGGCGTTCGCGGTGATGCAGTCCTGGGCGTGGACGATGTCGTACCCACCGGGAAACGCCTCGAAGGCCTCCCGCAGGACGGTGATCGAGCGCAGGACGCGCGCGCCGACCGCCTCTCCGGCGATCTCCGGGAACGGCACCGCCACCACCTCGACCGCCGGGTCGACCGGGCGGAAGAAGCCGGCGTCCCCGCCGCGGGCCAGTGTCCACAGGCTGACCCGGTGCCCGGCGCGCGCCAGCGCCTCGGCCAGCGCGAGGGTGGCCACCACCCCGCCGCGGGGCCGGGTGGAGTAGGTCAGCAGCGCCACCGACAGCGGGCCGTCCGCCATGCTTCCGCCCGGCGCGCTCCTGTCCACCGTGCTGCCGCCCGCCGGGCCGTCCGCGCCGCCCTCGCCCGCCGGGGCCTCGCCGTTTCCGCTCACCGGGGCTCCGGGGCGCCGACCCGGGCGAGCGCGTCGGCGGCCAGCCCGACCAGGTCGTCGTGGCCCGGTCCGGGCACGCCCGCGGGCCGCCAGCCCGTCGCCAGGACCTCGCGGACCCGCGCGGCGAACCCCGGCTCGCCCAGCACGTCCGACGGGGTGGCGAGCAGGTTCTGCAGCCGGGTGAAACGGTGCCAGATCCCGGGGTCGCGACGCGCGGCGAGATAGGCCTCGCCGTTCGTGACACCGGCCGGCCACGCGGCGCCCGCACCGGTGGCCGGGGCCGCCGGCCAGGGGGTGTAGCCGGTCGGCGGCGCGCCCTCGGCGGGCTCGGCGCCCCGGGCCCGCGGGACGACCGGTTGCTCGGGCCGCCAGCGCAGCAGCCGGGCCGCGTCCTGGGCGCACGAGTCCTCGAACCACGGCGCGAGCTCCGCCCGCGTCGACTCGTCCAGGGCGAGCGCCCGTTCGGCGGGGTCGCGCAGCGTGCTCGCGACCTCCGCCAGCCGGACGGCGCCGAGGACGCCGAGCGAGACCCCCCGGGTGTGCGCGGGGTTGGTGATGACCGCCGCGTCGCCGATCGCCAGCAGCCCGAGCACGCCCGGACGCCCGTCCGCGACCAGCGGCCGCAGCCGGTTGGTCAGGTGCGACATCGCGGTGACCGGCGAGACCGGCCGTACGTCGGCGGGATCCAGCCACGGGACGAACAGCTCGATGGACCGCACCGCCGCGTCGAACGCCGCGCCGTGCCGAAGCACCCGGATGTCGGCGTCCTCGGGGAGCACCCCGAAGGTCAGCGAGAAACTGTCGCCGTCGGCCGGGAACATCAGGCAGGAGTAGCGGTCGAAGGAGGCGCCGGTGGTGTGACCGCGGTTGAGCGCGATGTCCGGAGTCGGGCCGGTGCGCCGGTAGAAGCGTGAGTAGTAGGCGATGCCGCAGTCGGCCTCGGCCGGCATGGGCAGGTCGGCGCCCGCGTCGACCAGCCACCGCCGCACCGGCGAGAGCCGGCCCGCGGCGTCGACGACGAGGTCGGCGTCCCGGCTGGAGCCGTCGGCCAGCCGCACGCCGCGGACCAGCACCGGCCCGCGCGAGAACGCGGCCCCGCCGCCAGCCCCGGCCCCGGCACCGGCTCCGATCCCGCCACCGGCTCCGCCCGGGGCGGTTTCGGTGCGCAGGCCGACGACGCGTGTCCCCGACCGGACGGTCACCCCGGGCTGCGCGGCGACGACCTCGCGCAGCACCCAGTCCAGTACCGCCCGCCGGCATCCGAGGACGACGAGCTCGTCGTCGGCCGGCGCGGGGCCGGTCAGCGTCGGCGGCGCGTGCTCGGTGAGCCGGACCTCGAGCGCGCCCGCGGCGCGCAGCGCGTCGAGGACGTCCGGGGCGTGCTCGGCCAGCAGCGACCGGCAGCGGGCCAGGAAGGCGTGCGAGTGCCAGGTCTGCGTCGCGCCCGGCCGGCGCCAGCCGTCCACACCGGCCAGGTCGCCGGGCCGGTCGTCGACGTCCCGTTCGAGCACGTCGACCCGCCAGCCGCGGCGGGCGAGCAGCAGGCCCGCGGTCAGGCCGGCCGCCCCGGCGCCGATGATGATCGCGTCGGGCATCAGCGCACCGGTCCCGCGGGGCGAGGGCTGACGGGGCGCGGGTCGGCGGGGCGCGGGTCGGCGGCGCGGGAGCCAGCCGGCTGGGCGGCCCGCCGCGGGTCGTAGGGCTCACCGGCCAGCAGGCACTGCTTGTCGTAGCTGGCGGCGCGGCGGTCCCGCAGGTGGTTCAGGCCGCGGCGGGCCGCCCGCAGCGCCGCGGGGACGTCGACCGTCGCGACGGCCGTCCCCGCGCCGGTGCCCGTCGAGGCGAGCACGGAGCCGTCCGGATGGACGATCTTCGCGTTGCCGACGAAGCGCAGCGAGCCGAACGTGCCGGCCTGGTTGGACGACACCCACACGACCTGGTTCTCCAGCGCGCGCACCTGGTCGTAGAGGTCGAAGCGGTGCCGCCACCTGTCCGTGGCGAGGTCGTCGGCCGGGTGGGTGCGCGCGGCCGGCCAGGCTGACAGGCAGGCGATGATGTCGGCGCCGTCGAGCGCCAGGCTACGCCCGGACTCGGGGAACGCCTTGTCGTAACAGATCATCATCCCCATCCGGCCGAGCGGGCTGTCGAACGCGGTGAAGCAGCGGCCGGCCTCGTAGGCGAGGGACTCACCGAGCGGCTGGTGGACCTTGCGGTGTCGGCCGAGGACGCCACCACCGTGCACACACACCGCACTGTTGTACCGGTATCGCCCGTCACGCTCCGCGTAGCCCGCGCAGACCACCATATCCCCGGCGATCGCCGCCAGCCGGGTGATCTCCGGGCCGTCCGGGTCGAGGGCGGGCGGCCCCCCGCGCGGGGTCAGATCGTCCCCACGCGGCGGCAGCGCCCGCAGGTAGCCGCCGAGCGCCCCCTCGGGCAGGACGAGCAGATCCACCCCGCGCCGGCGGGCCCCGGCGACCAGCACGCTGATCGCCGCGAGGCATTCGTCCAGGTCACGGGTGAACGGAGCGGTCACCGCGGCGATCGTCACCGCGCGGGAGGCCGCTGCCGGCCCCCCGCGTGTGGCGTCCCCGCGGTCCGCGATCACGCGTGGCCCAGCCCCGTCACATGGCCGGACAGCGCCGGGGTGAGCACGCCGTCCGGCCAGCGCAGGGTCACTCCGGTCCCGTTGAGCAGCCGGCCGCAGCGCCGCGACGTCGCCGGGCTGAGCGCGGGGACGGGCCGGTCGTCGACGTCGGCGGTGAGCATCGCGTAACCGGGGAAACAGGTCAGCCAGTCACCGACGGTGGCGCCCGCCGGCCGGGGGACCGCGGCCACCTCCAGCTCGGCGGCGCACCCGCTCGCCTCGGCGAGCATCCCGAGCGTGCCGACGATCCCGACCATGCTGACGTCCTTCGCCGCGCACGGGCGGTGCCGCCGCGGCAGGTCCAGCAGTGCGCGCAGCTCCGCCGTCCGGCGGTCGGAGGTCGAGTCCCACTGCCGGCCGGAGTACCCGGGGCGCCAGTCGCCGCCCAGGTCGGCGGTCAGGGTCACCGCGTGCCCCGGCAGGCCGCCGCCGGCGGGGATCGGCCGTTCGGCGCGGCCCAGGGCCGTCACCGACAGCGCGGCCGCCACCCCGAGCTGGGTGTGTCCGCCCAGGATGGGCACGCCGTAGCGCTCCGCCGCCGCCCGCAGCCCGCCGATCACCCGGGCCACCCGGGACGCCGTCGGGCCGGCGACCGCGTCGAGCATGCCCACCGGCCGGGCACCCATCGCCGCCAGGTCGTTGAGGTTGACCAGCACGCCGCACCAGCCGGCCCAGTACGGGTCGCGCTCGACCATCGACGGCACGATCGCGTCGCAGGCCGCGACGACGTCGGTGCCGGGCACGGGTGCCCCGTCGTCACCGACGAACCCGGGGCCGCCGGGGCGCATCCCGGCCAGCAGGGTCGCCAGCGGGGCCTTGATCGAGGCCGCCACCGCCGCCAGCCGGTTGATGGGCCAGCGCATGAGCACGTGGGGGCGGCCGGCGACCGTGGTCGTCCCGGCGATCATCCAGCCGAGCCGGCCGAAGAAGCGGGCTCGGTCGGGCTGCACCGCGGCGTCGAAGCGCAGCACCCCCTCGTTCTCGGCCCGCGCGCACGCCGCCCGGACCAGCGCGGCGCCGACCCCCGCGTAGCGCCCGCGGGCGGCCGCGGCGACCACGAGCCGGCCGCCCTGCCAGGCGCCGATGTCCTCGCCGCGCCAGATCGGCGCCAGCCGGACCCCGCCGATCACCGTGCCGTCCTCCGGCCCGCCGACCACCCGGGCCACCAGGACGATGCTGCGCGGGTCGCTGTCGACCTCGTCGAGATCGCCGGCCACCGTCGCCGGGAAAAGGCCCTGCTCGTCGACGAAGACCTCCCGCCGCAGCCGGGCGTAGGCGGTGAAGGTGGCCAGGTCCTCGGCCTGTTCGACGCGGTACGGCGGCTGGCCGGCCAGCGCGCGGCGGTCACCCCAGATCGCCAGCGTGTCCACGGTGCGGTGCCGGATCGGCGAGTGCCCCCCCGACAGCAGGCTGGACATCGCGCTCACCCCCCGGCCTGGGGCAGGGCCGAGCACGCCCCGCAGGCCGCGCAGCCCGCGCCCTGGTCCGCGCCGCGCATGCCGGCCGCGCGCAGCTCGGCGGCGACGCGGGCCGTCACGTCCGCGACGAGGCCCGGCTCGGGGGCCCGCGCCCCGTCGCGCTCGGCGAGCGTGCCCGCCAGCGGACGGAACGGGACCACGAACGGGTACACGCCCATCGCGATGAGCCGGCGGGCGCCGGCTACCAGCTCGTCCGGATCCTCCCCGAGCCCGATCAGCAGGTAGGTCGACACCCGGTTGCGGCCGAACACCCGGACGGCCTCGGCCCACGCCCGCTCGTACCGTTCCACCGAGACGGTCGCCTTGCCTGGCGTCCAACGCCGCCGGACGGACTCGTCCAGCGACTCGATGTGGATGCCGATCGTGCTCGCCCCGGCCGCGCGCAGCTCACCGATGAACGCGGGGTCGGCCGGCGGCTCACACTGCACCTGGACGGGCAGCCCCGGCACGGCGTCCGTCACCGCCCGCACGCACTCGGCGAGCAGCGCGGCACCGCGGTCCGGGCCGGCGGTGCTGCCGGTGGTCATCACCATCTGGCGCACCCCGTCGAGCCGCACGGCGGCCAGCGCCACCTCGGCGAGCTGCCCGGGGGTCTTGAGCCGGGTGGTCGCCCCGGTCCGCAGCGACTCCTCGATCGCGCAGAACCGGCAGCGCTCCGGCTCCTGGTACCGCACGCAGGTCTGAAGAACGGTCGTGGCCAGGACGTCCGCGCCGTGCAGCCGGGCGAGCTGGGAGTAGGGGACGCCGTCGGCGGTGCTCAGGTCGTAGAAGCGCGGCCGGCGCACCGGTCGGGCCTCGACGCCGAGGTCCACACCGTCGAGCAGCAGCCGGCCGGCGTCGACGGAGTACGGGCTGCTGGGGACGATCGGCAGGGCCAGCCCCTGGCCCGCGACGACGACGTGGCCGTCGTCGCTCGGGCCGGCGCCGCCGCGGCGGCGTACCGGGGTGTTGACGCGCACCCCGCGGACGGCGACGGCGCTGCGGACCGCGAGGTCGAGGCCGCCCGACGGGCGGACGCCCACGGGGATCTCGGCTCCGTCGTCAGGCCGGAGTTCGGCCGCCGGACCGTTTCTCATCTGTGTCTCCCGTCGGGAATCCGCGCCCGGCCCGGTGGCGGATGGGGCAGCGCCTGTGGGCCTGGGCGGGAGATCGGGGTGGAGATATCGGGGTGGAGATATTTCGGGGCAGCCGGGCCTCGACGGCGCCTGATGTCCGGAGGCATCCGAGGCCGGGAGGCATCCGAGGTGCCGGCCGGCGCGCGGACGCGCGCGGGAGCCCGTGCCTGCTGGGCCCAGGTCCGCGGGGCCCGGTACGCCGAGATGCGGAGAAGCTGCTGGGTGCGGAGAAGCTGCTGGTGGAGGTACTGCCAGGTTGTGGAACTGTCGGAACTGGTGGAACTGGTGGAACGCGAGTGTCTGGTACCCGCGGTGCGCGGGACCCGCGGTGCCTGGCTCCCGCGGTACCCGGCGCTCGCGGTGCGCGGCGCCCGCCGTGGGCGGAGCCGGGAGCGCCCGGAGCCGGACGCGGGGCGTCAGAGCATGTACGTCGAGTTCACGATCGCGCCCTTGCGGGTGTAATGGATCACACAGTCCTGGATGTCGAGCGGGTGCGCCGGGATGACGCCCTCGATGAGGTCCTCCTCGCGCAGGCCGTGCAGGGAGAGCCCGAACCGGCAGACGTAGACCTTGCCGCCCTCCTTGATGAAGGTCTCGATCTGGGCGTTGATGTTGTGCTCGCCGGCGAACGCGGAGTCGCCGGTGTGCGGGAACCCGCGGGTGGCCATGCAGTTCATCGCGCCGGGCCCGTAAAAGTAGATGACTGACTCGAAGCCCTTACGTAGTGCTCGGGTGGCTTGGAGGATCGCGACGAAGCTCACCGACGACTCGTGCGCGATGCCGTGGATGAGCGTCAGGTAGGACTCGCCGTCCTCGGCCTGGTAGTCGGGGAAGAGCTTCGTCGAGCCGTAGAGGTTGCTCCCGGGCGGCAGCGAGGGGTGTGGAACCTCGGTGAGGCTCTGGCGCTCCAGCTCCGTCAGCTCCATGCGTGCTCCTGTCTCGGTCGGTGGTGTCTCGATCTGGGCGGTTGTGATCGGACTACCCACATCTTGACCGCCCGACGGTTACTAAGTAGTCGCTGGATGTGGTCGCGGTGTCCGCTTCCGCAGATATAGATCATGAAAGTTCTCCGTGCGGACCCGCCGGGCGAGCTCCGGGTCACCGATGGCGCTGGTCAGCCGGGCGAGCTCGCCCTCGTGGTCGCTCCACGGCTCGTCGCTGGCGAACAGCAGCCGATCGTGGCCGAGGCCACGACGAGCCACCTCCGCCGCGAACCACCGCGGCGCGAAGCCCACCGCCCAGCTCGCGTCGGTGTAGACCCGGCGCCCGGCGGCGACCCAGTCGAAGAAGCGGCCGCCGATCAGCTTGATGTGCCCACTCGCGCCACCACCCAGATGGACCAGATGAACTGTGACCTCGTCCGCGTAGTCATCGACCAGCGTGCCCATCCGGTCGACGTCGGCGGCACCTCCGGGTGAGGTGTGGACGTGTACAACCAGGTCGTGCGCGCGGGCGACGGCGAAGATCCGGTCCAGCCGGCTCCGGCAGGCCGGGTCGGTCACGTCCCCGCCAAGCAGGAAGCTGAGCTTGAGGGCGACCACCCCCCGCTCGCCCGCCAGCGCCAGCGCGCGCTCGGTGGCCTCGGTGTCCTCGGGCCGGGCCGAGACCCACAGGCCGGCCAGGATCCGCTCGTCCACCTGGGCCGCCTCGACGCAGAGCTCGTTGAACCCGAAGGCGACCGAGGGCTCCGGCACGCCGTAGTTCGGGATCACCACGGCCGCCGACGTCCGTTCGGCGTCCAGGTCCGCGCGCAGCTGCGCGATCGTCGCCCGGGCGCGGACGTCGGGGACCACCGGCGGTCCACCGTAATAGGGGTGGGCCGGCAGCACCCCGAGATGTCGATGCGCATCGTGTACGTCCGGTCGCGGCACGGTCGCAGTGAAGCACCCTGGTGTTTCCCGGGTGTGGCCAACGTGACAATCCGGTCGCGGCACTGGCCCTTTTGGTCCCTCGATCGTCCTGGCCTGGTCCTGCGCTGACCCCTCCGGGTAGTCGGAGGGGGGGCTTCTGTTCACTCGATGTGATCTTTCTGTTGATCGTGTCGTCCAGGCTCCCGTCTGCGGAGCAAGCTGGATGGCATGCGGTACGCGGTCATGGCCGACCTGCACGGAAAACGCAAGGCCCTGCGGCGCGTCCTGGCCGCCGCCGACGAGGTCGGCGTCGACGAGGTGGTGTGCCTGGGTGACTACCTCGAGGCCAAGGTGCCCATGCGCCGGCACGATCCAGGGCGGTTCTGGTCCCTCGACGAGGTCGTCGAGCCCGACCCCAGACTCTGGGCCGAGCTCGCCGACCTGCGGCGGATCCTGGGCAACCAGGAGGAACGCATCCGGGACCTGCTCGCTCCGGAGCAGGTGCCGGAGCTGCTGGCCCCCCTGCTGTCCGGTGTGTCGATGACCCATGTGGACTGCGCGGTGGGGATGCACGGCCACCAGATCGGCTGGGATGTCGATCCGGGCTCGGGCTCGTTCGTCCCCCGCGTCCGCGACGTGCCGGCCGTCCCGCTGGTGCTGGTGGGGCACACCCACCGCCGGGCCGTCTTCGAGATCCGCCGGAGCGGGCGGTCCGGGGCGGTCCGGTCCGTCCCGGTGGTCTCCGGGGTGCCGGTGCCGGTACGGCCCGCGGGGCCCGATCCGGTCACCGTGGTGGTGAACGTGGGCCCGGCGATCGGGCGGCCGTCCAACTGGCTGTTCTTCGACGCGGACCGTGGTGAGGTCGTCTTCGAGGAGGCGTGAGCCCGCCGCCAGACCGTGGGTCGGACCAGGCTCGGGACTTTAGTCCTGTCGCGTCCGACATCTGGGGGTCGTAAGCTGGACAGACGTCCCGGCGAGCTCCGTGTACTCCCTGCGTTCCCCCCGTACGCGAGGAGCCGCGCGGCCGCCGGGACTTCTTCTTCTCCCGTGTCGAATGTCGGTGGCATGCCGATGGAACCTGTCGACGGGCCTTCTCCCACACTCGTGTGCGCCGCGCCGGGCGTGGTCCGGAGCGCGCGGTGCCGTCGTCGAGGTGCGGGCCGGCGACGGGTGCCCGTTCGGAGCGTCCCTGTTCGGCCAGTGTTCGTCCGGCAGGTGTCGGTTCGGTGGGTCAGTGTCCGGATGGGTTGTCGTGCCGTCGGATGTTTGACACCGATCGGGCCTACCCATCTGGTGATCCGCGCCCATCCTGGTGATGACAACACGAACCCAGCCGATTCTGATGGGTAGCAATCGTCCGGCATCGGTTGCGGTACGTCGCGCAAAAACTGTGAACAGTTACGTTGTGGTGGAGATCAGGTGAAGGAAAAAGGCGTGCGGTGATGTGTCGACCGGGTTGTCGCGGCGTCGACGCGGCAGCAACGACCGAGGTCCCGCCGGGGGTCTGTAGCCTGCCAACGGCAGGGTCCGGTGCAAATCAACGCGATCTGGGCGGACCGGACCTTTGGTTTCGACCAGTCGGATGTTCAGGTTTCGCGATGTTGCGAGCCGGCCCGGGGGCGAGCCGGTAGCGTTCGAAGCTGCTCGCGCTGCGTGCGCGACCGACTACAGCTAATAGGCTCGTTGACCTAGGGGGGTTGAACTGGTGCAGGTCCCCGCGGCGCGCATCGTGTTCTCGCCAGAAGACCGCGCGGAGGTCGCGTCGGTCGCGGCCGAGGTCCTCTCGACCGGTGCCCTGACTCTCGGTGTGCACACCCAGGAATTCGAGGCGGCGTTCGCGGCCGCTCACGGCGCGCGGCATGCCGTCGCCGTGAACAGCGGAACGGCCGCCCTCGAGATCATCCTGAGAAGCATCGACGTAGGCGGATTCGACGTCGTCGTGCCCACCAACACCTTTGCCGCTACCGCGTTCGCGGTTCTGCGTGCCGGCGGGACGCCGGTCTTCGCGGATGTGAGCGCGGACACCTTCGCGCTCAGCCCGGAGACCGTCGCCGCGGCCGTCACCCCGCGGACGAAAGCCGTTGTCGTCGTGCATATCGGCGGCATGATCCCGCCGGACATCGACGAGTTGCGCGGCCTGCTCGACGAACGGGGCATCGTGCTCGTCGAGGACGCCGCCCACGCGCACGGATCAAGCCTCGCCGGCCGGCACGCCGGTTCCTTCGGGGTGGCGGGGTCGTTCTCCTTCTACCCGACCAAGCTGATCACGTGCGGTGAGGGTGGAATGGTCGTCACCTCGGACGACCGGCTGCGCGACGAAGCCCTCCTCTACCGCGACCAGGGCAAGGCGGGATTCCTCGGTAACATTCACATCCGTGAGGGATACGCCTGGCGGATGAGCGAGGTGCACGCGGCGACCGGCCGCGCCCACCTGCGCCACCTCGACGACTTCCTGGCCCGCCGCCGTCGTGTCGCGGCCCGTTACGACCAGGCGATCGACGAACTGGGCGTGGAACGGCCGCTGGCGGTCCAGGACGGCGTCACCAACTACTACAAGTACCCGGTTCTCCTTTCCCGGGGTGTGGACCGGGCACAGGTGAAGAAGGAGCTCCGGGAGGGCCACGGTGTCTCCATGGCGGGTGAGGTGTACGAAGCCCCGCTGCACCAGCAGCCGGTGTTCGAGCGGTATGCGCGGGTCCAGCTTCCGGTCGCCGAGGACATCTGCGCGCGGCACGTGTGCCTGCCCCTGCATTCCGACATGACCGACGCCGAGACCGAACATGTCATCTCGGCATTCCGTGCCGTCGTTCACGGAATGGAACTGGACGGTGCCTGGCGATGAAGATAGCCGTCACGGGAGGATCCGGATTCATCGGCGGACACGTCGTCGACCGCCTGCTCGACGCCGGTCATGAGGTGCTGTCGCTCGATCTGAGCGGTTGCGGGCGGCCCGACCCGCGTGCCGCCTACCGCGAGATCGACGTTCTTGACCTCGACGCGCTCGTCGACGCGTTCACCGGCGTGGACGTCGTCTTCCACATCGCCGGAATGTCGAACGTCGACTTCGCCTTCGCCGACCCGGTGCGAACGGTGCGCCTCAACGTGGAGGGGACCGGCAAGGTCTGTGAGGCGGCCCGGCGCGTCGGTGTCCGCCGCGTCGTGTTCGCGAGCACCGTCTGGGTCTACGGCGCCGTCGCCGACTCGCCCGCGCGGCTGCCGGGCCAGCCGCCCGCGCAGCCATCCGGGCATCCGGCGGACAGCATCCCGGCTCCGGCGGGGCACGGTGAGCACCCGCGGCCCGCGCCGCTCACCGAGGACGCCGAGATCGTGCTGGCCCGGGCCGGGCACGTGTACACCTCGACCAAGCTCGCGGCCGAGCTGCTACTGCACAGCTACCAGCAGACCTACGGGCTCCCGTTCACGATCCTGCGGTACGGCATCCCCTACGGCCCCGGCATGCGCGACGAGCTGGTGCTGGCCAGGTTCGTCCACAACGCCGCGCACGGTCGGCCGCTGACCGTCGCCGGCGACGGCCTGCAGTTCCGCAACTACGTCTACGTCCGTGACCTGGCCGACGCGCACGTGCTCGCGCTCGCCGACTCGGCGGCGAACACCACCCTCGCCCTGGAGGGCAACGAGCCGGTGAGCGTGCTGGAGATGGCCCAGGCCGTCCAGCGGCACTTCCCCGGTACGAAGATCGAGCACATGCCCGCCCGGCCCGGAGACTTCCGCGGCCGGGAGATCTCCGCGCAGCGGGCCGCCGGCCTCCTCGGCTGGCGGCCGACGACGCCGTTCCTGGACGGCGTCCGGCAGTACATCGAGTGGTATCAGGCGAACCGGCAGCCACCCGCGGTGACTGCGCCGTCGATCGGGGATCTCGGCGTCTCCGCGACCTCATCGGAATGAGCATGTCGAAGATGGACGGGATCGAGGGGATCATGGACGACGTCACTGCGGCGGGCGAGCCCGAGTCTCGGCGCGGGAACGTGCTGCTGCTCTCCGGCTCCCTCGGGATGGGCCATGACGTGATGGCCGAGGCCTGCGCGACGTCGCTGGAGCGCCGCGGGTTCCACACCCGCACCGCGGACTGCCTGCGCCTGACGGACGGCCGCAACGGCACGCTCGGGCAGAACGCCTTCCGCGGGCTGATCGCCGTCCCGGGGGTGTACGACGCGCTGCACTTCTCCCAGCTGCGTACGGGCGGGCGGGTGGCGCGGGCGATCGAGCGGACGTCCAGCCACTTCCTCGTGCCGCGGCTGCGCGAGGACATCCGGGCCGAGCCGGCCGATCTGGTGATCTCCATCTTCGCCTCCGCCGCGGCGGCGGTCAGCCGGCTGAAGTCGGAGTTCCCGGGGATGACCACGGCGGTCTTCTCCTCGGACTGCTGCGTGCACCGCATCTGGGTGCAGGACAACACCGACCTGTTCCTGGTGACGTCCCAGACCGCCGCCCGCTATGTGCGCCGGTTCGCCCCGCAGGCCCGGGTCGCCGTGGTGCCGACCCCGGTGCGCACCCCGTTCTACGACCCGCCGACCCAGGAGGAGGCCCGGGGCAACCTCGGCATCCCGCTGGAGAGCCGGTGTGTGCTGCTCATGTCCGGGTCGTGGGGTCTCGGCCCGCTGGTCGAGGCGGCCGAGGCGCTCGCCGCCGCCGGGGTGTGGGTGCTCGCCGTCGCCGGCCGCAACGAGAAGCTGGCCGCCCGGCTGTCCGCCCTCGCGCAGCGCGACCACCGGGTGATCCCGTTCGGTTTCACCAACCGGATTCCCGAACTTATGGCTGCAAGTAACCTGGTAGTGACCTCGTCGGGGGACACCTGCAGCGAGGCTCGCGTGATCGGGCGCGACCTGCTGTTGATGGACGTGGTCCCCGGCCACGGGCGGGACAACCTACAGAAGGAACTCGACCGTGGCCACGCCGAGGTGACCAGTACGGACTCGCTGTCCCTGACCCGGTCGGCCCTGGCCTGTCTGGACCGGGTCAAGCCGCCCTCGCAGCGGGTCGCCGTCAGCCCACAGGCCTGGGAGCAGGCATTCGGTGCGGCGCTGGCCCAGGTCGGGCTGGGCGTCCACTGGTGATGCCGCGGGCTCGGGTGGGCCGGGTGCCGTGAGGGTCGAGACGTCATGAGATGTGCTGGGGGAGCCGTCGCGTTGTGGGAGATGATGCCGCCGGGGTCGCCGCCGTTGCGGCGGCGCACCCTGACTGGGCCGCCCGTGCCGGCGGATGGGACGCTGCGATGGTGAGCCGCGCATGAACACGGCGCTCGTACTCGGGCTGCCCACGACCGTTGTCTCGGCGGCCCTGTACGGGGTCGCACCGCTGCTGCAGGCGATGGCCGCCCGGAGGGAGGAGGCCGGCACCGGCCTCGGGCTCGGGCTGCTGGCCCGGCTGGCCACCCGCCCGCTGTGGCTGGTCGGCCTCGGGGTGGAGGCCGGCTCGTTCCTGCTGGAGGTCTACGCCCTGTCGGTGGCGCCGGTCGCCCTCGTCGCGCCGGTGATGGCCCTCGACATGATCGTGTTCACCATGCTCGCGCGCCGATTGCTGGGCGAGCGGATCAGCCGGGTCGGCTGGAGCGGCGTGGGCTCGATGGTCGCCGGTGTCGGGCTGCTCGCCTACGCGTTCCACCGCAACGCGGAGGTCGGCAGCCCGGCGGGCAACGGCGTCCTGCTCGCCTTCCTGATCCTCGGGCTGATCTTCTCCCTGCTGTGCGCGTTCGGCGCGAACCTGGCCGCGGCGAAACGCAGGGTCGCCGGGGCCGCACTGGGGTTCGGGCTGGCCGCCGGGGTCAGCTATGCCATCGCGACCCTGGCCACCCGCCAGATCGGGCTCGCGGTGCACGAACGCCGCAACAGCGACTCGACCCTCATCGACCTGCTCTCCACCCCGACGCCCTACATCCTCATCCTGTTCTCCGTGCTGGCTCTCGGGTTGGAACAGCGCGGTCTGCAGGGCCGGGCCGCGGTCATCGCCTTCCCCGTCACCAGCGGTGTCTCCGCGTTCCTCCCGGTGACCCTGGGGCTGACCCTGTTCGACGAGCCCGCGCCGGACGGCCCGCGCCTGCTCGCCTTCGTCGTCTCGCTGGTGATGGTCGCCGCCGGCATCGGCGCGCTCGGCCGCGACCGGATGGCCGCCAACCGGTCGGTCGAGGACGAGTCGGTGGAGGACGAGCCGGCCGTCGATCCCCGAGCCGGTTACGATCCCGCCGACGAGGACGGCTATCGTCCCCTCGACGGTGCCACCGACGAGGACGACTGGGCTGTTCCCGGGGCGGGAGCCGGCTGTGACGGCGGCGGACCCACCCCGGGTGGCGCGCCCGCGCACGGGTCGGCCGACCGGTTCGGCGTGGTCATGGACCCATTGCGGAGTGCGCAGAGCTGAGTCAGGATGGGGCTCATGGGCGAAATGTCCCGTGGGCCCGTGGGTCGGTGAGGGCATCGCGACAGGTGTTCGAGATGCGGCCCCGCTCGGCCGGGATTGGTGGATCGCGTGTACGCGGACGACTCGGGGTTCGACGATGCGGCGGGCTACCAGGACCCGGGGTACCGGGTCGTCTCGGTCAATCTGCCGAGCGATCTGCTGGAGGTCGTGCTGCGCCGGGTCGGCCCGAACGGCCTGTCCGCCTACGTGACCCAGGCGCTGTGGCGGCAGGAGCCGCGCGCGTCACTGATCGACTTCCATCGCTGGACGGCCGCCCTCAGCCGCGCGGCGCTCGACCAGGACGTCTCCCGGGCCGCGGAACCGCCGGCCCTGCACTGAGGCGTGACCCGCGCTGAGGCTCGCCCTGCGTTGGGCCTGGCCCACGGCCGAGTCTTTCGGCGCTGGGCCCGCCGCGGATCACCTGGTTGGACGGCCGGGCGCCCGGGCGATCGGGGGGTGAACCCGGGCGGCCGGCCACGAAGACTGTCTCACGCTCGGCACACGATGCGTTACTAACAGTTTCTTGATGTGTGCATCGCGTGAGCGAGTCCACGGGTAGGACCGCATTGGTGCGGCCTGCCCCCGCCTCGCCCCGATCGTTCCGTTCTGGACGTCGATTCCGCCCCACTGGCGCTCGCTCCCACCCACACTCGCGCCGAATGGCCTCGGGTCACCCGGGCTGGGCGGGTCCGGGCCGCGCCGGTGCCGGGTGGTCAGCGGTTTCCGGGTTCCGGCCGCAGCATCGCCGGATGCAGCAGGCGGGCGTCCCCGCGGGTGAACAGCTCGGCCGGACGGCCGCCGTCGCGCGTAGTGGTCCGTCCGGTCGGGACGAGGAAGCCCGCCGTGCGGGTGACCTTGCGGTGGAAGTTGCGGGGATCCAGTCTGGTCCCCCACACGATCTCGTAGATCCGCCGCAGCTGCGCGACGGTGAACTCGGCCGGGCAGAACGCGGTCGCCACCGGGCTGTACTCGATCTTCGAGCGGGCACGTTCGACCCCGTCGGCGAGGATCCCGGCGTGATCGAAGGCCAGCCCGGTCATCCCGCCGCCCACGCCGCCGCCCGTACGGCCCGGGTCTCCGGCTCCGCCCACGCCGCCGGCTGAGCCGGCTCGCGGGATGTCGGTGACCGCCCACCACCGGCTGGCCGCCGCGTCGGTGCCGGCGACGGGAACCGGCAGGTCGGGCGCGAGGGCCAGGTACGCGACCGTGGCCACCCGCCCGCGTGGGTCGCGGCCCAGGTCGGCGTAGGTGGCGAGCTGTTCGAGATGGCTGGTGGAGCGCGCCAGGCCGGTCTCCTCCCGCAACTCCCGGACGGCGGCCGCGTCGAGGTCCTCGTCGGGCCGGACGAACCCGCCGGGCAGCGCCCAGCGACCCGCGAAGGGCTCGATCCCGCGCCGGACCAGAAGCACGCAGAGATCATCGTCGCGCACGGTCAACACGACGAGATCCACGGCCAGCGCGACCGGGACGATCCCGTCGAGTCCGGGCGCGGCGCGGAGGTCGGGGGCGGGCGGCGTGGTCATGGCCGCGATGGTATCTCGTCAGGTTGACGAAAAGGGGGGTGGAGGCCTACAGTCCTTCTTATCGTCAGTTCGACGATAAGAGGGTGAGGAGGTCGGCGATGGCCGACATCAGTCGTGTTCTGTTCCTGCGTCACCTGCGTGGCACCCCGACGGCGTACATCCGGCACCAGCGGGGCACCGCCGTCGCCCACGAGGGCGTCGGCCTGGTGTTCTGGTACCGGCCGCGGACCGCCGTCATCAGCGAGGTCCCCGTGGACGACCGTGAACTCCCGGTGGTCTTCCACGCACGCACCGCGGACTTCGCCGACGTGGCCGTCCAGTCGACCGTCACCTTCCGGATCGCCGACCCGGCGCTCGCCGCGAGCCGCCTCGACTTCGGCATCGACCCGGAGCTGGGGAGCTGGCGCGAGGACCCGCTCGCCCGGCTGGCCGAGATGATCACGGAGACCGCCCAGCAGTACGCCGCCGACCAGCTCGTCCGCATGCCGCTCACCGACGCCCTGGTGGACGGTGTCGCGGCGGTCCGTCAGCGTGTCGGTCAGGGTCTCGGCGGCGACGCCCGTCTCGCTCAGACCGGGATCGCGCTCGTGGGCGTCCGGGTCGTCGCCATCCGGCCGGTGCCGGAGATGGAGAAGGCGCTGGGCACCCCCACCCGGGAGAGGATCCAGACCGAGGCCGACCGCGCCACCTACAGCCGCCGCGCGCTGGCGGTCGAGCAGGAGCGTCGGATCGGCGAGAACGAGCTGCAGAGCAAGATCGAGCTGGCCCGTCGCGGGGAGCAGCTCGTCGTCCAGGAAGGCGCCAACGAGCAACGCCGGATGACCGAGCAGGCGGCGGCGGCGCGGATCAGTGCCACCGCGCAGGCCGAGCGGGCCGAGACCGCCGCTCGCGCCGAGGCCGGGCGGGTGCGGTTGGAGGCCGCCGCTCGCGCCGACGCCGTCCGCCTGGTCGGTGCGGCCGAGGCCGACGCCGAGGCCGCCCGGATCGGCGCGCTCGCCGGCATGGACACGGCGACGCTGGTCGCCCTCGCCGTGCGCGACCTGGCCGACCACCTGCCGGACATCGGCGCCCTCACCATCACACCGGACGTCCTCACCGAGGCGGTCGCCCGCTTCGTCCGGCCCGGCCTGACGGCCGCGGCCCCGGCTGGCGCGTCGGCCGGCGCGCCAGCCGGGGGCGAGCGGTGAGTCTCGCCCCGCGCGCGGTGATCGTCCACCGGCGTACCGAGTACACCGAGCTGCTCGAGCACCACGGCACCCGTGGCCAGGCGGAGTTCTTCCTGCGGTCGCGGGGCCGGGACATCGCCGAGGTGGAGGCTCGGCATGCCGCCCAGACGGCGGCCCGGCGCCAGGTGGCCGCCGCGGTGCCGCCGAGCTGGCGGCGTGGCGAGGTGGAACGCGCCGACCTCGACCGTTTCCTGTTCGACCCGGAGGACGTGATCATCTGTGTCGGCCAGGACGGTCTCGTCGCCAACGTCGCCAAGTACGTCGACCGGCAGCCCGTCGTGGGCATCGACGCCGACCCCGCGCGCAACCCCGGGGTGCTCGTCCGGCACCAGCCGGGCGAGACCGGGCACCTGTTGGCTGTCGTCGAGGCGGTCCGGCACGCGGGTGGTGCCGACGGGCGCGGTGTTGACGGGCGCGGTGTTGACGGGCGCGGTGCCGACGGCCACGGGGCCGGCGGCCCGCTGCGCCACCTCACCATGGTCGAGGCACGCTCCGACGACGGACAGGTGGTGCGTGCCCTGAACGAGGTCTACATCGGGGACCCCGGCCACCAGACGGCCCGTTACCTCCTGCGCGCGCCCGGGTACGACGGAGTCACGACAGAGCGGCAGGCGTCGTCCGGGCTGATCGTCAGCACCGGTACGGGCAGCACCGGGTGGTGTCGGTCCGTCTGGCGGGAGCGGCACAGCGCCCTCGACCTGCCGGCCGGCGAGGCACCTGCCCTGATCTGGTTCACCCGCGAGGCGTGGCCGTCTCCGAGCACGGGGACGGCCTGCACCGAGGGGCTCCTCGTCGGATCGGTCCGGCTCGAGCTGCTGGTCGAATCCGAGCGCCTGGTCGTCTTCGGCGACGGCATCGAGACCGACTCGGTGGCCCTGACCTGGGGTCAGCGTCTCACGATCGGGATGGCCGACCGACGGCTCAACCTGGTCTGACGTCGCCCGCCCGTCCGGCGCGCGGTCAGTGCCCGAAGCGTTCGATCGCCTTGCTGACCCGGGAGTTCGCCTGCGCGAAGCTGACCTTCCCGTCCACATACGCGGCGAGTGCGGCGCGGCGGACCCGCTCCGCACGCGGATCGCTCAGCGGGGTGTTCAGCAGGTTGGTCGTGGCGGTGGCCACGGCGATCACCTCCCGGTACCAGGGGAACAGGCGGAGTGCTACAGGGCGGACTCAAAATGCAACGGAGTGGGTCGAACTGTTAACTGGGCTTGGCGGAGTGGACCGGGTGGACGAGTCGGATCGGGCTTGACGCGACCGGCGGTGTCGTGACCGGCGGTGCCGGTCGGAAACGCGGTCCGCGTCGCGGAAAGCCCGGTCACGGAGCCGGTGCGGGGTGGCCGCTCGGCAGGTCGTACCGGGTCAGGCCGGGGCGGGTACCCGCTCGATGGCAATCACGACGTCGCTCCTCCGTGACGGACGGGCACCGTGCGCCCGCGCTCGGCCTCAGCGAGCCTCGCACGATCGACACGACCGTGACGTCTGAACAACGCGGCCCGCACGAACATCTACAGAGTGCGCGACGTGGGCCGGTTACGCAAGAGCCGAAGAACGGCCGGTCAGCGGCTCGACATCCCCCGAGGGCGCGGTCGGCGCCGGTCAGCGGTGGGCGCGCGGGCGGTCGAACTCGCCGTCGTGGACGCCGGCGAGGAACGCGTCCCACTCCGCGCCGCTGAAGGCGAGAACCGGGCCGAGCGGGTCGGTGGAGTCGCGGACCGCCACACCGCCGTCCACGTCGGCCACCTCGACGCACATGCCGCCCTCCCCGCCGCTGTGCCGGCTCTTGCGCCAGGGCAGCGTGGACGGGTCGGTGATCGCGGGTTTCCCGGATGTCCTCATCGAAGTGCCTCCGAAACGGCGGAAATCAACGCCACGGAGTCCGCCGGGCCAAGAGCGGACGCCATCAGGTGATCCAGCCTGACTCTATAGCGGCGAATTTCTGACGGACGTTCCAGGTAGAGGCTTCCGGCGCCTTTTTCTATGTAGACCACATCGTGATCCGTCTCGTCCGCGAATCCCAGAACGGAGAATGTGCTGCCCAGGCCGGCATGTGCCCCGGCCGCGAAGGGAAGCACCTGAACGGTGACATTCGGCAGTTCGGCCGCCTTCGCGACCCGCTCGAGCTGGGCGCGCATCGCCGCCGCGCCGCCGACCGGACGACGCAGGACCGCCTCGTCGAGGATCACCCAGAGCCGGGGCGGGTTGTCGCCACGCAGGCGGGACTGCCGGTCGAGCCGCAGCGCCACCCGGCGCTCGATCTCGTCGTCGGGAGCCTCCGGGTTGCTCGCCCGCATCACCGCCCGCGCGTAGTCCGCGGTCTGCAGCAGGCCGTGGACGAGTTGCGGCTCGTACACGCTGATCGAGGAAGCGTCCGCCTCGAGGCCGATGTACACCTCGAACCAGGCTGGGACCACGTCCTGATAGGCCTGCCACCAGCCGTGCCGCCGCGACTCCCGGGCCAGGCCGAGCAGCGCCCCGCGGTGGTCGGCATCGGTCACCCCGTACAGCCGGAGCAGGTCCGCGACGTCCTTCGTGCGTACCGGGATCCGCCCGTTCTCCAACCTGCTCACCTTCGACGCCGAGCAGCGCAGCACCTCGCGGACCTGCTCGACGTCGACGCCGGCGGTCTCGCGCAGCCGGCGGAGCTCGGCGCCGAGCCGTCGGCGCCGCACTGTGGGACCACTGTTCCTCGCCGTCACACCCCGTCCTCCCGGTCATCGGAGCTGATGTGGAGCGTTCCGTCACTCATCCACAATCTGATCACATGGATAGTGCGCAATCTGTAGCGAAACCAACACACAAGACCTTGCATATGCGTGGTGCAAGCTCCATGCTGCAGAAGCGGTGCTCACCTTGAGTGGCGAATTCGAGTCCCTGGGTGAGATGTTGTCGACGATGGGGCCTACCGGGGGAGCGTCGGTGCTGGTCGGGACGGGATGGATGGCCGTGAGCCGGTACCGTCCGCCCCGCCACGGCCGGCCTCCCGGCTTCGGCGGATCGACTCGGTGCCCCGGGCCGCCCGGCCGCGCCGGCATGGCTACTCCGCCGACCCATGTGGTGTCGACCCGGGCGGTCGACCCGGTGACCGTGCCCGCCGCCCGTCAGGCCGCTGTCCGGCCGGCCGCCGCGCGTCCGGTGGCAGCCCCGGAAATCCCGGCAGAACAGGGAACTGGAGTCCCGATGAATCGTTACTCGCGCAGTAGGGGTCATTGCGGCAGGCGCGTCCGGCCGGCCACGATGCGGCCGGGGGAGGCCGACGACCCCGACTCCTCCTCGATGTTCGGCGTGATCCTCTTCGTGGCCGGTTCGCGTCGGGCGCGCCGGATCGTCCTCGCCTTCGACTCCGCGTCCGACGCCGATGCGTACGCGGTCGAGAACCATTATGTCGACTACCTGGTCGCGCCGCTGTCCTTTCTGTCGCCGGCGGGTATCCGCCGCGTCCGGTGAAGCCCGGCGAGCCCCACCAGGCGGCGGGAGTTACCAGAGGGCGAGACGCACCGACCGGCGAGAGCCACCGAACGGCGAGACCTTCCGACTGGCGAGACAACCCGACCGCCGAGAAGACCCGGCCGGCCGTGAGAAGAGAGGCGGGACGACGATGACCCGGCGATTTCTTGTGTTCGACGGCGACGGTGAGCTCGTGGGCACGTTCGCGGCGTGGGAGGACGCGCATTCCTGGGCACACCTGCGATCAGCCGAACCCGCGAACACCGGCCCCGTGCAGGTGGAGGACCGCGCCGAACGCCGCACCTGGACGGTGAGCGGCGAGCAGTGCCGGCTCACCGTCTGGCGGCGCCAGGTCGAGTACGGCTACTGCGCGCCTCCGCCGCCGGTGCCGCTCCCGGCCCCGCCCGCCTTCGTCACCCCCTCGGCACCGCCGCCGGGGACGGTGAGCCCACGTCCGCGTAACAGGCTCCGCCGCCAGGTCAAAGCCTCCTGACCGCGGCCGGGTCAGCCGGGTCGGCCGGGTCCGCCGGAGTGCCCCGGGTTCCCGGAGGGTCCTGAGCCGTCGGCTCCCAGCCCGCGGCGGATCGCCAGTTCCACCGGCGAGCGGGGGCGGTCCTCGCCGTCGGGGAGCGGTGGGCCGCCGGGCTCGAGTGGCGGCTGGGCGAGGAACCGGGGGACCGACCCCCGGTGCGCCTGCGCGGCGTGGATCAGGAACGGGTGGCAGAGGTAGACGTCCCCGGCCTGCCCGGTGGCCGGCGCGGTCCGCCGGTCCGCGGCGTCGAGCCGGCCGGCGGCGTCCATCGTCCGGCACAGGCTCAGGACGTCCGTCCCGCGCTCGCCGAGTGGCGCGAGGAACCGGGGGACGTCCAGATGCGACCCGACCTTGATCCTGGTCGGGGCGTCGGCCGGGCCGACGTCGGAGAAGAGGAAGAGCATCAGCAGGGCGCGGCCTCGTGAGGCCACATTGAGCCACGGCCAGGGCGTCGTCGCCGCGGCCTGAGCCGGGTCGTCCGGGAGGTAACTGCCGTCCATGTGCCAGCCTGTGTCACCGGGGTCGTCGGGATGCGGGAACCGGATCGGGAAGGTGCCCAACCCGCTCCGGGGCAGCCAGCGCCCGGGGCCCACCAGCTGGTCGAACGCGGCGTTCAGCCGCGGTGCGGACGCGGCGGCGCGGAACGGCTCGTCGGCGCGCCCGTCCACGCGGACGACGGGGCGCGTCCAGCTGGCGCTGTCTGCGGGATCCGCGCCGATCGCCTCCCAGAGAATCGCCCGGCCCGCGTCGGCGACCGCACGGCTGAACGCCCCGGGCACCCGCACGAATCCGTCCGCGACGAACCGCTCGATCTCCTCGTCGGTAAGCGTGGGACGACTCGGCTCGGCCGTGAGTCCGGATGTCATGGGTGGCGACCACCTCCGCCGCAGGAGTCTGCCCGCGACCGCCGCCCGCCCGCCACGCATTTTCCGCCGAGCCGGGCGGCGGCCGATGCCGGCGGCCGATGCCGGCGGAGTGTCGTGGGACGGGATTAGCCTTGGGCTGTGCCGGAGTCCGTGAACTTTGACCGCATGGCGGACCGCTACGACGAGACACGGGGCGGGGAGGAACGCGGCCGGACCGTCGCCGCCGCGCTCGCTCCGCACCTGCTCGGCGAGACGTCCCCGGAGCATGCGCGGCTGCTGGAGATCGGCGTCGGTACCGGTCTGATCTCCGCCGCCTTCGCCGAACTCGGCTGGTCCGTGGCCGGGGTGGATCTCTCCGAGCGGATGCTCGCCCACGCCGCGGTGCGGCTGCCCGGTCGGGTCGTGCGCGCCGACGCCACGGCGCTCCCGCTCCGCACAGGCACCGTGGACGCCTGTATCGCGGTGCATGTGCTGCACCTCGTCGGCGATCAGCCCGCGGTGCTGGCGGAGGTGGCCCGGGTGCTGCGCCCGGGCGGCCGGTTCGGTTTCGTCGGGGCGGGGGCGCCCGACGGATCGGACGTCTCCGAGGTGATTCGAGCCATGCACGCCACCCTTTCCGGCAGTGCGTCCCGCCGCGACGCCGCCGACACTGTCACCGGGCTCGCCGAGCGGGCCGGTATGCACCCGATCGCGGACCACACCGTCACCGCCGGCGGGCACACCGCGACCCCGCTGGAAGCCGCCCGGCAGATCGAGCTGCGGACCTGGTCGTCGCTGTGGGACATCCCCGCGGCGAAATGGTCCTCGATCGTCGAACCCGCGCTGGAGGCTCTTCGCGGCCTCCCGAACCCGACCGAGACCCGGCCAGCGACAATCCGCACGCCGTGCCTGACCTTCGAGAACCGCGCTCCCGGGCGGTCGGTCCGCGAACAGTAGGTCGACTACCCTGGGGCACTTTCCGTCGTCGGGTCAGCGGGCGGCCGGGCTCGCGGTCGGCACCCACGGGCCGACACCGCTGACGCGCTCGACGGCGTAGCGCACGACGAACCCCGGGCCCCGCGGCGCCGGGAACTCGGTCTCCGGCGAGACGTAGACCTTCGCCAGGCGGTTGAGCAGGTCCCAGGCGTCGTCGCTCGGCGTGACCGTCGCCCGTGCCCGCACCACGGCGTACTGGTTCATGAAGGCGCCCGGCACCCGCGGGGCGTCGAAGGACAGCGCGACCCGCGGATCACGCTCGATGTTGCGCAGCTTCACCTGCCTCGACATGTGCCCGGTGACGATCTCGTCGCCGTCCAGGCCGATCCAGATGACCGTCACCTGCGGGCTGCCGTCGGCGTTGATCGTGGTCAGATGGGCCATCGGGCCGGATTCGATGAGGTCCTTCAGTTCCGGCGGCAGAGCGCTCATGGCTCGATCCCTCTCTCGGTCAGTGTGTCAAACAGTCAGTGTGCCGAGTGCTGATCGTCGATTCGTTGTAGCAGGCGGACGAGTTCCGCGCGTTCGGCCGGGGTGAGCGGGGCGAGCAGCTCGTCCTGGGTCTCGTCGACGAGCTGGTCCAGGGTGCGTAGCCAGCTCCGCCCGGCCGGGGTGAGGGTGACGATGTTGCGCCGCCGGTCGGCCGGGTCGGGGGCGCGTCGCACGTACGCGGTTCCGGTCCCGGTCCCGGTATCGCTCCCGGTCAGGCCGCTCAGCACGGCCACCATGTCACTGCGGTGGATGCCGGTGCGCTCGCTGAGCGTGGCCTGGCTCGCCGGTCCGCCGTCGCGGAGGGTGACCAGCGTCGCGTACTGCCAGCGCGTCGCCCCGGCCGCGGCGAGGCGGGCGTTCGAGATCCGTTCCGCGTGCACCGCGCCGCGGCCGAGGAGCCGGCTGGCCAGTGACCGCAGGCGCGCGGGGACGGCGGACGGGTCGGTCGGCCCGTGGCGGTCGGGTTCCGGCATGGTCCGCATCCTAGGGGCTTGCGTTGGTAACACCAATGATTTAACGTTAGTCTCACTAACATTAGGGAGACTAACGATGAAGGTCGAACCGTTCCTCGTCGCGGTGCCGCAGGCCGACCTCGACGACCTGCGCGCCCGTCTCGGCCGCACCCGCTGGCCCGACGAGCTGCCGGGCGTCGGCGACGAGTTCGGAGTGCCGCTGGCCCGGGTCAGAGAACTGGCCGACCACTGGCGCCACCGTTACGACTGGCGGGCGGCGGAGGCCGAGCTGAACAGCCATCCGCAGTTCGTCACCGAGATCGACGGCCAGCGGATCCACTTCCTCCACGTGCGCAGCCCGCGGCCGGACGCGCTCCCACTGGTGCTGACCCACGGCTGGCCGGGGTCGGTCGTGGAGTTCCTCGACGTGATCGGGCCGCTCTCGGTGGACTTCCACCTGGTCGTCCCGTCGATTCCGGGGTGGGGCTTCTCCGGCCCGACGCGCGAGCGCGGCTGGGACGTCGACCGGGTGGCCCGGGCCTGGGCGGAGCTGATGCGGGGCCTGGGGTACCGCCGGTACGGCGCGCAGGGCGGCGACTGGGGGGCATCGGTGTCCCGGGCGCTGTCGCAGCACGACGCCGACCACGTCGTCGGAGTACATCTCAACTATCTGCCGACGCCGCGCCTGCCCGGTGACCCGGACAGCGCCCGGCTGACCCCGGGGGACCAGGAGCGGCTCGCCCAGACCGAGGCCTACCTGCGCGACCAGCCGGCGGTCCGGCTGGTCAACGGCACCCGGCCGCAGACCCCGGCGTACGCCCTCAACGACTCGCCGGTCGGGCTGCTCGCCTGGCTGCTCGACCCGATGACGATGTGGGCGGCCCGGGACTTCCCGATCAGTCCCGACCGGGTGCTCACGAACGTGACGCTGTTCTGGCTGACCGGCACCGCCGGGACGGCGCCCCGCCTGCACCGGGAGACCGGCGGCCCGCGGTCGTGGCACACCGTCCAGCCGGTGGGCGTCCTCGTCCTGCCCGAGGACATCACCCGCCCGGTCCGGTCGTACGCCGAGCGGCGGCTGCCGATCGCCCGGTGGACGGAGGCCGACCGTGGCGGCCACTTCCCGGGGCTTGAGGTGCCCGAGCTGCTCGCCGCCGACATCCGGGCGTTTTTCCTGGACCTGGGCGGCCGATAACATCGGCGAAACGTGCGACCACCGCGTTGCGACCACCGAGTGGGGAAGCCGGGGCACCGTGACCGTCATCAAGATCAACGCTATCTCCGTCGATCCGGACAGCGGCGACGAGCTGGCCCATCGTTTCGCCGCGCGGGCCGGCGCCGTCGACGACCGGGACGGCTTCGAGGGCTTCGAGCTGCTCAAGCCGACCGACGACCGCACCACGTGGCTGGTGGTGACCCGCTGGCGCGACGAGGAGTCGTTCCAGGCATGGGTCAGCTCACCGGCCTTCGCCCACGGGCACCGCTCGGAGGCGGAACGAGCCGGCGGCGAGGCGCCCAAGCCGGTCGGCGTGCACAGCGAACTGTGGAGCTACACGATCGCCGGCGGCTCCGCGGGCTGACCCGGGCCGACCGTTCCGTCCCGCGCGGCCCCGGAGGCGTGCGATGCGTCAGACGACATCGGCCCGAGGGGCGAGCTGGCCGTCCGGCTGTGTCGTCCTCACGGCAGGGGCGGCACCGGTCACCTGGAGGCCGCCTGGTCGGTCGCCGGGTGTCCAATGACCAGCGCCTCCCGCAGCCGCTCCCGGGCCCGGTGCAGGCGTTGCCTGACCGCCGACGGCGTGATCCGCAGGATCTCGGCGATCTCGTCCGCGCTCAGGCCGTCCCAGCCGGTCAGCGTGAGAATCAGCTGGTCGGCCTCGGTGAGCCGCGCCAGCGCGGTCCGGACCTCGACGGCTCGCTCGGGTAGTACGGCGTGCGCCGGGACGACAGTGGCGAGATGGGCGCGAAGGCGGTCGGCCAGTGCCGCCCGGCGGGTCTGGCCCCGACGGTGGTTGGCGAGCGTGTGACGGGCGATGCCGAACAGCCAGGCGGTGGCGGAGCCGTCGTCGGACGGCAGGTCGGCGACCCGCCGCCAGGCGGTCATCAGGAGCTCGGCGAGCAGGTCGGCGGCGTCGGCCGGCGGGTCGACCCGGCGGGTGAGAAAGGCGAGAAGCCGCGGGCCGGTCGTGCTGACGAGGCGGGTGAACCGTTGCTCGGTCGTCTCCTCGGCTGTCGGCGTCTCAGCGCTCGACGCCGTAGGGGCGGCGGATCTGACGGGCTCAGAGGTCACTGGCCGGTACCGCTCCACTCGGAGCCGCAGTTCGCGGTGATGTACTGCCGGGCCGGGCCCTCGTCGCCGCGGGCAGCGGCCTCGGCGGTGTCGCGGAGGTAGTCCCTGACGCCACCCCCGTCGACCGCGACGATGATCGGCCAGGCCGGCATGCCGCGCATGACTCCTACAGCCCGCCCGGCCCGGGCGCTGTCCCCCGCTCCGCGCGCAGCGAGCCATTCGCCGTCCCAGACACAGATCGCGTACGAGGCGAAAGTCGCACGCACTCCGGTGACCTGCATCAGCGCCCTCTCCCGCTGGCCGTTCGCAACCTCTCGGTCGATGACGGGCTGCCAGCTCCGGCCGGCCGGCAGGGGGATGTCGGCCGGCCGCAACGACTCCATGGCCTCGCGAAAGTCCGACGCTCCGGTGTTCAGCCACTCACTGGTGTCGTTCTCCGTCATCCCCGGAGAGCCGAACAGACCTGTGCGGGCGGCAAGCTCGTCGCCGAAGGTGAACGCCGCCGTTCCCAGCAGCGCCGCGGCCGCGAGTCCGGCGACCGCGACGCGCCGTCTGGCGGAATGGTCTCCCGGCGCTCGCACCGACATCAGGCCCAGGCGTTGCGGTCGCCCCGACCGGGCCGGCCGCTCCGTCGGGCCGTCCGGCCTGGCCTCGTCAGCGGACCCGGTCCGTACAACCGCCCGCGCGAGCTCGCCGACCAGGCGGGCGACGTCGTCGTGGCTCGCCAGGTCTGCTCTTACCGGGTCCGCGGACCGCACCCGGCGATCCAGCTCGCCGTCATCCAGCAACCTGATTCTGATCAGCCTCCAGCGTCGACGTCGATCGGCTGACCAGAAGATGTCCGGCACGGCCGCCGGTGTGACATGGCGCTGGCAAGCGGGGTGATCACGTGTCCCACCTGGCGAGCAGACGTGTGGATGACGGCTCGCACGCTGGCTGACCGTCTCCGTCCTCGGCTAGGCCGATACTGTTCCCCGCGGTACGCGGGGGATGGCCGAAGCCGGATCAAAGCCCGCGAACGCCAGCCCGATGACGAAGCCCGCGACCTCCTCGAGCTGACGTGCGCGGACCAGCGCTCCCAGCGTGGCCGGTACGCCGCCGACGTCCCGGACGAGATCGCTCACGACCCGCAGCGCCGACTTGTCGTCGCCGCAGATCGCCACTGTGGGCGCTGAGGTGTCCGCACCGGCGTCGCCGGCCGGCGGTCGTGCCCACTGGGCGGCGGGATAAAGGTGGAACGCCTTCACGACGTGCGCTCCAGGAGCCGCCGCGGCGATCCGGGCCGCGGCCGAGTCGCCCTGCTCGGTGAGCAGGACGCCGACGCCGTGCTCGACCGCGTTCGTCGGGTCGATCAACGGAACCCCCGCCAGCGTTCCCTCGCCCGCGCCCGCGCTGCGCAGGACATCCTCGACACCGGTCCACAGCACGGCCAGCAGCACCGCGTCGCGGCCGGCGACAGTCGCGCGTGGGGCGGCCGCCCGCGCCGTCCCGCCCAGGCGTTCCGCGAGCGCGTCCGCCCTGGCACGCGATCGACCGCCGATCACCACCTCGTGCCCGGCCTGGACCCAGGCTCGTCCCAACCCCTCAGCCAGCACCCCGGTGCCCAGAATTCCGATCCGCATGATTCCTCCTCGTGCGTGCTTGTGCGCGTCGACCGTGTCGACCGCGGGCGGCGCGATCGCCTCGGACCGAGACCGTAAGGCGGCCGTTACGCACCAATCGGTGCGCGCGAGATCTGCGACGATGGCGAGAATGAGCGACCAGGGACGTCACTGCGAGGAGCTGGTGGCGGACTGCCGTATCCGGGCGGTGACCGACCTGTTCATCCACATCTGGGACCCGGTCGTGCTGATGGCTCTTCGTGCGGGGCCGTGTCGGCGCCGCGAGCTGCGCGTCGCGATCGGCGGTATGAGCGACAAGGTCCTCACCGAATCGCTACGCCGGCTCGGCGCCTACGGTCTGGTGGCCCGCCGTGCGTTCGCGCAGGCCCCGCCGCGGGTCGAATACGCGCTGACCCCACTCGGGCAGAGCCTGGTGGACGGTCCGATGGAGGCGCTCGGAAACTGGATCACCGAGCACGGCGAGGAACTACAGGACGCCCAGGACGGATCGGCGGAGCTTCAGGCGCGTACCGGCGCTGGCTGAGATCGGAGCGGCGGACGCGGGTACGCCCCGGGCACCGGGCGTGTCAGGGGCTCGCCGGTTCGGCGAACAGCGCGGCGAACCGGGCCACGCCCTCCCGCGCCAGCCAGGTCTCGAAGTCCATCAGCCCCGGGTGCAGCCGCCGCAGCGCGGGAACGTCGGCCTGCCAGCCGTTGAAGGACCTCTCCCGCTCGAGGCCGTCGACGTCGACCCCGAGCTGGACGAGAGTCTCCCGGGGGAGCGGGTCCAGCTGAAGGTCGCGCCCGGTCGCGCGGCTGATCGCGGTGATCAGGTGTTCGCGGGTCACCTCGTCGCCGGCCAGCTCCAACTCCGCACCCACATAGTGGGCCGGGTCCGCGAAGGCGAGCGCGGCGAACGCTCCGACGTCGGTGACGGCGATGAGCTGGACCGTCACCCCCGCCGGGATCATCCGGACCAGCGAGGCCTGGCCGGTGACGCCGAAGACCGGGTCGGTGTGGTTCTCCATGAACATGACAGGTCGTAGCACGGTGGCGGGAAGGCCGAGCTCCCGGATGTGGAGCTCGATCCGTGCCTTCGAGGCCGCGGGGCCGTCCGGGTCCCGATCGGTACCGGCCGCGGAGGTGTGGACGAGATGCCGGACCCCGGCTTCACTGGCCGCGTCGGCGAGGTTGACGCCGTACCTTTCCTCCCCCTCGTCGAAATGGGGGGCA
>NZ_KB891103.1:0-57328 GCF_000373365.1 Parafrankia discariae | reverse complement strand
CGCCGAGCACGCCGAGCACGCCGAGCACGCCGAGCACGCCGAGCACGCCGAGCACGCCGAGCACGCCGAGTACCCCCAGTACCCCCAGTACCCCGAGCACGCCGCCGCCGGCTGGTGACACGGTCCCGAGTACGCCTTAAAGATCTTTATCTGAAAGGGGGAACTGTCAGGTACCCCGACGACGGCCCGGCCGTTGGGCCAGGAGGGCGCGATGCCCCCGGCCCCGGTCGTGGCCGCCCCGGCCACTGCTCATGGACCTGCCGGAACGTCGACTCCGCCACCAGAAAAAAGACCCGGCGCCCTGCGATATGCGGTACCCGATTTATCTCAGCAGAAGAACCACGGGGCCGGCCCTCTCTCGAAGATCGGAATGTCCGGCCGCCCCGAAACCGCCAAAAACCCGAAACCAGCGACAGCAGGCCGTGGGCATCCAGCCACCCCTGACCCTTCAACCCGGAGCACGTAGACGTTCGGCTGAATGTGTGGCGGGTGAATGAGTCCATGGACTCATTCACCCGCCACACATGTTTTTGGAGGGTGCGACCGGGGGTGAGGGGCTGGGGTTGACCTCTACTTCGGTTTAGGTGTGAGGGTGGGGTGGTCGGTGGCGGGGTGATGCCCTTGGCGGGGCCGGGCGGGAGGGGTGGCGCGGTTGTGAGCAGTGATCTGGGCAGCTTGGCGGGGCCGGAAGAGGCAGGGGAGCCGCAGGAGGCAGGGGAGCCGCGAGCGGAAGGGGAAAGGGAAGGGATCCGAGGGGAGCCGGGTGGGCGATCCGCGCCATCCGGCTCGGCCGGGCCGCCGCGCACCGGGTTGGTGTTCACAGTGCTCGTGCTCGGTGGCCTGCTCGTCGTTCTGGATATCACGATCATCAATGTCGCGATCCGAACGCTGGCGGCGGATCTCGGTACTTCGCTGCCGGTGATCCAGTGGGTTTCGACGGGATACACCCTGGCGCTTGCCGTTACCGTCCCGACGACGGCATGGCTGGTGGCGCGGTTCGGTTCCGGACGTGTCTACATGGCGGCCCTCGGTCTGTTCGTGCTGGGGTCGGTGCTTTGCGGTCTGGCGTGGAACATCGGCGCGCTCATCGCCTTCCGGGTGGTGCAGGGGATCGGTGGTGGCCTGGTCAGCCCGGTGGCGATGACGATCGTGCTGCGGGCCACGCCGCCGGAACGGCGCGGGCGCGCCATGGGCCTGTTGGGTCTGCCGGTGCTCGTCGGGCCGGTGATCGGGCCGACGCTGGGCGGCTGGCTGGTCGACATCTCCTGGCGGTGGATCTTCCTGGTCAACCTGCCGCTGGGCCTGGCCGCGCTCCTGCTCGCGAGCCGAGTCCTGCGCCCGGTCACCGCGGCCGCGGGTGCCGTCCAGCGGAGCGGCACGCGTGAGAGTGCTGACGGGCGGCTCGACGTCCCAGGGCTGGCGCTTGTGGTGCCGGGGCTGGCGCTGTTCGTCTACGGGCTGGCGGAGAGCGGGCGGCGGGGCACCGTGGCCTCGGCGGGTGTCCTCGTGCCGGCGCTCGTCGGGCTCGCGCTGGCTGCGATCTTCGTGGTTCGGGCCGCCCGGATGCGCGCACCTCTGGTCCAGGTCGCGCTGTTGCGGCTGCGGGCTGTCGCGTCAGGGACGGCGACGTTGGCGCTGTTCGCGGCGGCCTACTTCGGTTCGATGTTCGTCCTGCCGCTTTACTGGCAGCTCGTGCGGGGGCTCAGCCCCGCGGAGACGGGGATGCTGGCGATCCCGCAGGCGCTCGCGACCGGGGTTTCGCTGCAGGTGGCGAGCCGGATGGTCGACCGGGTTCCGCCCGCCCGCGTGGTGGGCTTCGGGATCGTGACGGCGTCCTGCGGGTTGCTCACCGCGACGTTGTTGCTCGGCGTCGACACCCCGTACTGGCAGATGGTGCTGGCGATGTCCGTCATGGGGGTCGGCGCGGGCTCGACGATCATGCCGACGATCACGACGGCGTTGCGGTACCTGAGCGATCGGGACGCGCCGTCCGGCAGCACGCTGCTGACCATCACCAACCAGGTGAGTGTCTCGATCGGAACCGCCCTGACCTCCGTCGTGCTCGCGGCCGGCCTCACCGCCCAGGGCGTTGCCGGCGCTGCCGGTGGGGGCGACACGGCCGGCGGCGAGGGCGTCCTGCCGACCGTGGTGGACGGCCCGGCGGCTGCCCGGCTTGCCGAGGCCTGCCAGGACACGCTGTTCGTGCCCGCGGCCCTGATGATCGCCGCGCTCGTCGTCGCGCTGACGGCGATCCCAGGTGGTCCGTTCAGTGCTCTTCGACGCCCCCGGGTTCGGCCTCGTGCGGAGGAGCCGGATCCGCCGGCGGTTCGAGCAGCGCGCGGAGGCGATCCGACTCCGTCGCGGTGAGCTCCCGCAGCAGCGGGAGGCTGGCGAGCAGATCGGTGACCGGCATTCTGCTCGGGCCACGTGGAGCGGCGACCTGGGTCGTGAAGTCGCAGACGAGACTGCGGTCCTCGGCGAGCGGGAGCCGCGCCTTCGTGACCCGGGCAGCCGGCCCGAGCGACTCGGCGAGCGCGGCGAGCCGCTCGTCCCGCGCGATGTCGATGTTGTCCTCGCCGCGGTAGACGATGGTCCGGCCCTCCGCCGCGATCTCCAGCTCGGCCACGGCGGTTCCGGTGGCCCGGTTCAGCAGGCCGGCCAGCGGAACACCGTCGGACCGCCCACCGGAATCCTTTCCGGGTGGATCGGCCGGCTGGCCGTCCAGGTAGGCGATGAAGCGTTGGGCGCGCAGCGCGAGCAGTTTCCGCTCGATTCTCCACTCGAACGGACGGTTGTCATCCGTGACGTTTCCTGAGATCGACCGAAGCTGATAGGAACGAGCCCGCAGCTCGCTGATGTTCTGGGTGACGTAGTGCTGCAGGTTCGGCGTCGCGGAATCGACGTTCAGCCGTGCGATCTGTTCCAGGCTGGCGTGGCGGCCGAGTCGGCGCCAGAACACCGGATCGGTTATCTCCTCGCCGGTGAGCAGGAACTCCAGGGCGGCGTCGGTGACCTCACCGGAGAGATCGCGGACACCCGGAAACCCGGCGATGTTTCCCCCGGAACCGACCCAGACGGCCTGGAGGAACTGGTTCAACAGCCGGGACTGCCGGCGGCGCAGGCTGGCGGCGACGATCTCGGTGGCCCGCCTGGTTCCCTCGACCGCGAGCGCACGCGCCGCATCGATGCCCCGGCTGAAGCCGTCGGCGATGGCCGAGGCGTTCACGGCGTCGAGGACACCGCGGCCGTCCTGCGTCAACGCTGTCGAGATGATTCTGACGTCGGGGGAGCGGTCCCGCCGTTCGATCATCGTGGCGAGACCGTCGGCGTCGGTGAGCAGGGTGTTGGCGGTGCCCGCCTCCGCGGCGAGGCGAACGTGGGCGTCGGCTGAGTTCCGGTAGCGCCCGATGCTGAACACGATCGGCTCGCGGTCCTCGACGAGGGCGACGTCCCGGACGAAGTAGTCGACGTCCCCGCCGAACTTCAGGTACATGAAACGCTGACCGGCGGCCACGTCGTCCGGCCATTCGAGGACGAAGTCGGGCATATAAGAGTGGTTGAAATACCCGGTGTCCCGGATTCGCACGGAGGAGTCGGTCGCCTGTATCTCTCTGGCGACGACGGCCTTGATGCCGCCGACACTCTCCTGTGTGCTGGAGATACTCAACGCGGCTTCCAGCTCGGCGGCGTAGGTCGGGGTGGTCACCTGGCTCCCCTCTCGGTGCCGATGCCTCGGAGTATATTCAGGTTCTCGGCGGAGATGACCAGCTTCTCCTGACGCTCCGAGAGTACGATGATCCACAGGCGCTCCGCGACGCTCTCGCAGATCTCGTCCGAGACGAGGCCGCCGTCGTGGTCAGGAGGGTGGCCGAACACCCTCCGGTGATGCGTGTGGACGGCGGACCTGACCTCGTTCGGTGAGCACAGGTCCGGCCAGCGGGTCACGAGGAACGGCGCCCAGGTGATCCACATGAAGTGGTCGATGCGGGCCGGCTGCAACGACAGCGCCCGGTAACACTTCGCGAGAAACTCCACGTAAAGCGTTCCCTGGTTGTGATGACCGTTGTAGAACTTCGACTCCGCGACGAACTCGTGGCCCTGGAACTCGCCGCCGAGCAGCACTCCGCCCAGGTCGTAGGAGAAGCCGCGCCCGTCCGCCCACTGGTAGCTCAGTTTCGCGACCGCCACCGGTTCCGGGGTGACGTAGTAGACGTTCGCGCGGGTCGTGGCCTCCAGCCACAGTTTTGCCCGGCGGGCTCCGTCGGCGCCGCGCAGGTGCAGTTCCTCCCCCGCCATGGTCGCGAGGCTATCGAACCCGATCATTCCCGGGTCATCGTCGCATGCGGGTACTGATGGGACTCGTCCGGCGGGACTCCTCCGACGGCGGCCGGTTCGTAGAGTCCTCGTTATGACGTCGGTGGAGGAGAGCACTCGGATCGACATCTGGATCTGGTCCGTCCGGCTGGTGAAGACGCGGACGCAGGCCGGGGACGCCTGCCGCGGCGGGCACGTCCGGCTCAACGGCGAGCGGGTCAAGCCGGCCCGGATGGTCCGCGCCGGCGACGAGGTGCGCCTTCGCCAGGCCGGCTACGAGCGCGTCGTCGTGGTCACCAAGGTCCTCACCAAGCGGGTGGGCGCCGCCGTGGCGGCCGAATGCTACCTCGACAACAGCCCGCCGCCCCCGGAACGCCTTCCGGTGATGGCGGCTCGCGACCGCGGGACGGGACGTCCGACCAAACGCGACCGCCGCGCGGTGGAACGCCTGCGCAACCGCTGAGCGGCCGCGGCCGCCCGGCCCGGCCTGGCCTGGCCTGGCAAATCAGCGTGGTCGGTCAGGCCCCGGGTGCGAAGGCGGCCGGGCCAAGCTGCCGCGGCGCCGGTCAGGGCTGGGCCGCGATCCGCGCGGCGAGGGCCCCGGCGAGGTCGTCCATCGTGCCCTCGGGTACCCATTCCGCGGCTGGCCGGCGGAGGTGGGTGAACACCGCCGGGCCCTGTTCATCCGCCGGTAGACCGTGTGCGCGGGGCACGACGTGAACATGGAGGTGGGTGAATCCCGCCGCCTCGGAGAATGCCGCGACGTACGTTTTCGCGCATCCCGTGACCTCGGTCAGGGCTCGGCTCAGCCGCCAGGTGACGAGACCCATCTCGGTGGCCTCCGCCGCGTCCAGCTCGGCCACCGTGGTGATGTGACGGCGGGCGATGACGACCAACCATCCGGGCAGTGCGCAGTTGATCGCGTGCGCGACCCGCCATCCGGCGCCGACGAGGATTCGCTGCCGCGGCGGCAGATCGGTGAGCGCCGCATTGCAGTCGCACGAGTAACAGCCGTCTGGGCCGGAATCGTGGACGGACGCCATGGCGGTGACTGTAACGCCTCCGCCCGGGAGAATCGACAGCCTGGACGTCAGCCCGCTGGCCGGCGGAATGTCACCGAGCTTCCGGATATGCCTTCGCGGCGCGTTTCGGGGCGCGCAGCAGCCAGGCCTCGACGGCGACGCGCACACCCAGGATCGAACCGTTCGATGCCGTCTTGCCGCCGGCCGCGAGCGCGGCGAGATCCTTTTTCCGCAACGGGCGCTCTACAACGCCGCACTCCAGGAGCGGCGCGAGGCCTACCGGCACCCGTCGAAGACCTCGGTCCGTTACGTCGCGCAGGCCGGGCGGCTTTCCGAGATCCGGGCGTTCGACTCGGACCAGGCCCGCTGGTCGTACTCGTCCCAGCAGGCCACCCTGCGCCGCCCCGACAAGGCGATGGCCGCGTTCTTCCGCCGCGTCAAGGCCCGGGGAGACGCCCGGCTACCCGAGGTTCGAGGGCCGGAACTGGTTCGACACCGTCGACTGGCCGAAGGACGGCGACGGCTGTCGCTGGGACTCCGACCCCGACCACCCGACCCAGACCCGGGTACGGCTCCAGGGTGTCGGCCACGTCAAGGTCAACCAGCACCGGCCGGTACGCGGCACCGTAAAGACGATCAGTGTCAGGCGGGAAGGTCGCCGCTGGTAGCTGGTCCTCTCCTGCGACGACGTGCCCGCCGAGCCACTGCCGGCCACCGGTGCTGTGGTCGGTGTCGACATGGGTGTGGCGTCGCTGGCGACCACCTCCGAGGGCCGGCACATCGGTAACCCGCGCTACCTCGCCGCATCCGCTGGCCGTCTCGCCGACGCTCAGCGTGACCTCGCCCGCAAGCGGCGCGGGTCGAAGCGTCGCCGCAAGGCGGTTGCCCGGGTCGCGGCGCTGCACGGCAAGGTCCGCCGCCAGCGGCTCGACCTTGCGCACAAGACCGCGTTCACTCTGGTTCGCGACCACGACCTGATCGCCGTCGAAGCACTCCAGATCGCCAACATGACCCGCCGTGCCAAGGCCAGACCCGACCCGGACCAGCCCGGCCAGTTCCTCCCCAACGGGCAGGCCGCCAGGTCCGGACTCAACAAGAGCATTCTCGACGCGGGATGGGGGGTGTTCCTTGCGATCTTGCAGACCAAGGCTGAAAGCGCCGGACGTGTCGTCGTCGAAGTGAACCCCGCCAACACCTCCCGTACCTGCGCGGTCTGTGGGCATTGCCACGCCGACAACCGCAGGACACAGGCCGAGTTCGGCTGTGTCGCGTGCGGGCACACGGCACACGGCGCACGCTGACGCGAACGCGGCCGTCAACATCCTTCGGGCCGGGCGGCCCCTTCAGGACGCGGAAGCGGCCTGAGAAGCCGGCGGCTTCAGCCGTCGGAGTAGTCACGGCCATACCGTATGTCCGCGACCGTATGCCCGCGGTTCGGCGATGTCGCGGAGGAGACAATCACCATGGGTCGTGGTGATCCGGAGGGATAGTGGCCGGCATGGGACGTATCCTCTCGCGAGCGGGGGCGACGGCGACCTGTGCGGCACTGTTGGTACTCCTGTCCGGATGCGGTGACGACGACAAGCGGGGGATGGGTGACGCACCCGTCCTCAACCGGCACGGGGATGACACGCCGGCCGAGGTGTTCAATTTTCCGGATCACTTCGGGAACCTGGCCACGAAATGCGTCGGCCACGGCTACCGGGCCTATGTGACAACCAACAAGGGTGCCCCGTCGAACATCGAGATCGTTCCCGATCCACAGTGCGCGACCTCGGACGCGACCCCCGCGCCCTCGACAAGCTCCCCGCCGCCCGGCTCACCGCCACTCACCCCGCCAGGGGACGTGGGGGGAGACAGCTGATGGGGCTCGCTGCTCGCGACTCCCGACGGCGATCGGTGCGTCCGGCGGCCGGCTCGACGCACGGGAATCGCGAGGAGCGCAGGGAACACGGGGGGCGCGGGAAACACGGACCGCGTCGCGGGCACCACGGGCGACGGGCCTGCGCGGCCGCCGCCCTCGTGGTCCTCGCCGCGTCCGGAGCAGTCGGCGGCTGCCGCCTGGACGACGACAAGCGGGGGATGGGTGACGCGCCCGTCCTGAACCGGCGCGGGGATGACACGGCGGCCGAGGTGTTCAATTTTCCGGATCACTTCGGGAACCTGGCCACGAAATGCGTCGGCCACGGCCTCCGCGGCTACACGACCACACATTTCGCCGACGACGACGGCTACCTTCCCTCGGCCAACACGAAGATTGTTCCGGACCCGGACTGTCGATGATCTGAGACCGGGGCCACCGGGGCGGGCAGGGCGGGCGGTCCAGGCTGTCAGCCGGACGGTGACCGGGGCGCCACGGCGACCGTGCCACCCGTGTCCGTCGGCCGACCCGTGCCTGTCGGCCTCCAGGTCTGTCGGCCACCATCTCCGCGGGCCCACCACGTCCCGTCGCCCGTCCGTCGCTGCCGAGCCACCCAGGTCCTGTCAGACCCCTTCGTCGGGCTGCCCATGTCCGCCGGGTCGCGACGTCCGTCGGGGTACCCCGACGGACGCGCGGTGCCGAGCCCCGAACCCCGGTTTCGACCGTCCCAGAGTGGTTTCTTATCATTTCAGGCGCTGCGGACGGCATATTCGGTGTGATCGACAGATCGCGGATGAATGATGCGATCGAGGTTGGATGGGGCTGACACGGATGACCGGGAACGCGCCGCGCCGGATCACGGCGCGACCATGACGGCCGCCGCCGCCGCCCCCCGCCGCCGCCGCCGATGACTGTCGACTCCCCGGTCGGCGCGTCGACCGGTGGTGGTCCTGCCACGGCGGACAGCACCGCCGGGACGCTCCCGGACGCACCCGCCGACCTGGCCGGCGGCGCCGGTCCCACGGAGCCGGCCGGACCGGGCACGCCCACAGTCCCGCGGGTCTGGCCGTTGCGGCTGTTCCGGCGGGTCCGGTCGTTCCGCTTCCGGTCGCCGGCCGGCGTCGTCGCGGTGGTCGCGCTCCTGTCCTTCGTCGCGAGCCTGGTCCTGCGGGCCACGCTCTACCCGGATGGCTCCGGTGACGCGGACGAGGCCGCGTACATCCTCCAGGCGCGGATGCTGCTCGAGGGACGGCTGACCCTGGACGCGAGCGCCGTCGAACCGTTCTTCCGGCCGTGGCTGACGGGTGTGCACGACGGCCGGGTGTTCACCAAGTACCTGCCCGGCTGGCCGGCGTTACTCGCCCTGTCCCAGGCGCTGTTCGGCACGATGACCGTGGCGCCAGCCGCCGCCGCCGGGGTCTGGGTCGTCGGGACGTACCGCCTCGCCCGCGAGCTCTTCGACCACGACTGGAGCGCGGTGGCCGCCGCTGCGGGCGTCGCGCTCTCGCCGCTGGTCCTCCTGCACACGGCCCTTCCGCTCGCCTACGCCCCGGGCGCGGCCGTACTCGTCCTGGCCAGCGCGGAGCTGCTGCGCGGTGCGCGGACGGGGGCGCGGGCCGCCCTGATCGGCGGCGGAGCGGGCGTCGGGCTGGTGCTGCTGATCCGGCCGTTCGACGTCGTGCTCGTGGTCCTTCCCGTGGTCGTGCTCGCGGCTGGGCGGCGACGGCGCGAGCTCGGGACGCTGCTGCGGCGTTCGGGCTGGGCGGTGGTCGGCGCGCTGCCGTTGCTCGTCGTCCTGCTCGCCTACTGCTGGTATGTCACCGGATCGCCCCTGCGGATGCCACTGTCGGCCTCCGATCCACTGGACCGATTCGGTTTCGGCCCGCGCCGGATCCTGCCGTCCGAGTCGAGTTTCCTGTTCACCCGCCGGCTGGCGCTCGACGCCCTCCAGGAGACCCTCGAGGTGGCGCCGAGCTGGTTCTTCGGCGGCGCCGCGCTGATCGCGCTGGCCGTCGTGGGCGTTCTGGCGCCGCGGCGGCGGCTCGAGCGCCTGTTCCTCATCGCGACGACGGGCGCGGTGCTGGCCGGCTACACGTTCTGGTGGGGGTCCGCGTTCGCGATGCCGGGCCTGCGCGACGGCCTCGGCCCGCACTACCACCTGGCCGCGTTCACCCCGGTCGTCATCCTCGCGGCCGACGGCGCCCGATGGCTGTGGACGCTCCTCCCGACGCAGGGGTCGCTGTTCCGCCGCCCGGGGGCATCCGTGCCGGGTACCACGCGCGGCCTGGCCTGGCGCATGGTCCGTCCGGGGGCTGCGGCGCTCGCCGTCGCCGGGCTCGTCGCGATCACGGTGCCGACCCTGCAGCCCCGGATCGACGTGCAGCACGGGGTCAACGAGGGCAACGAGTTCCTGGCGGCACTGCTCCCGGACGACCTGGGCGGGCCGGCCGTGGTGCTGGTGACGCCGACGGTCCCGAGCCGCTACACGCAGGTCCCCTACCACTCGCTGCGGAACTCGCCCGACCTCGACGGACCCGTCGTCTTCGCGGCGGACATCGGGCCCGGTTCGGCCGCGCTGCCGGACCGGGTGCCGGGCCGGGCGATGTTCCGCCTACGGCCGGACGAGATCGCCGACCCGGCGGTCCCGGGCAGCTTCCGGGGGTCCTTCGTGCCGCTGAGGCAGGTCACCGGGAGCCGCGTCGAGATCCGCGTGCGGGTACGGATCCCTGGCGCCGCCGCGCCGGCACCAGCGGGGCCGGGGGAGGCCCGGCTGTACGTCCGCCTCGGCGGGCAGGCCCGTACGCTGCCGACAGCCGTCCGCCGGGACGGCCCCGCGACGGTCACGCACACGTTCGTGCTCACCACCGGTAGCGGCACCGGGCCGGATGAGGTCGGAACCGCCGGCGCGTCGCTGCCGGCCGAGCTCGTGGTCGGGTTCGCCGACGGTACCGGCCCGGCGAGCGCGGGTTGGGAGGACCGGTTCCCCCTGGTGCGCCGCCCCGGGGGCGACCTCTCCCTGCTCGCCCCCGGGCTGGGCTGGCGCCGGCTGCCCACGGACACCGGCGGCGGTCCCGCGAACGGTCCCCAGAACCGTGCCGGGAGCGGCCCCGACGACGCCGACCAGTGGCTCCCGGCCAACGCGAAACCCACCCTGGACGTCTCGCTGACCGGCATCGCCGCCCACTGACACCCGCGGTGGTCATTCCGCGCGAACCGGCGGCATTCCGTGCGTAACGAAGATTGGTGACGGCCGGTACCGAAATTCGGATGGCGGTTAACGCTGGTGACGAATCCGATACGTCAGCCGCTCCCGCCAAGGTCGCCGGCCGTAACGTATGTGCGCTGACTTAATTTAACCACCTTCGTTGAAGGGTGGGATCTGGGGAGCTATGGGCCTTCTCGGAACTTTCCGCGCGTTATCCGTCCTTTTTTTGTGCGAGCAGTACCCGCCCATCGTCTGGGACGGCGCGGGTACCTACACCGCCACACTCGCGGCGGCGCTGGTGGGACTCGGGCACAACGTCCACGTCCTCTGTGCCCAGGGCCGCCAGTTCACCGACACCGTGGAGCGCGGGGTACACGTGCACCGACGTCCGCGGTTGCAGGTTCCGATCACCCGGGCGCTGGGCGGGTTCGGCTCGCGGCTGCGGGGGCCGCTCCATCCGCGCGACTCGCTGGCGCTGCGGGCGAGCCTCACGCTCTCCTACAGCACCTGGATACGCCAGATCGGCCTGCGCCCCGACGTGATCGAGACGCAGGACGGCGAGACGCGCGGGCTGATCGAGGCCCTCTGCCGCACCCGTCCGCTGGCGATCCACCTGCACTGCCCGACGATGCTCACAGTCCGGATGGCCGGACAGCCGGTGGGTGTGCGCGGCCAGCTGGCGGATCGGCTGGACCGCGCGTCCGCGCGACTGGCCGCCGTCGTCACGTCCCCGTCGCAACTTCTTGTGGACGAGCTGCGGCGCGACGGCTGGCTCGGCGACCGCGAGGTCGAGGTGATCCCGAACCTCTTCGACGCCGGCCCGTGGCGAGACATCCCGGACGCGCGCGGCACCGAGCCGACCATCGCGGTGGTGGGCCGGCTCGAACCGTACAAGGGGGTGGACGTCCTGCTCGAGGCGTCAGCGCGGCTGCGCGCGGCCGGCGTCGCCCACCGGCTGGCGGTCGTCGGGCGCTCGGCAGGCGTGATCGAGGGCGTGCCGTCGGGTACCTGGCTGGCCCGTCGGGCCCGCGAGCTGCGTCTCGACGTCGAGTTCGGCGGGCACCTGGCGGGGCGTGCGGTCCGCGACGTCTATCGCGACGCCCGGGTGGTGGCCGTGCCGAGTCGGTTCGAGAGCTTCTCGATCGTCGCGGCCGAGGCGATGGCGGCCGGACGCCCGGTGGTCGTGACGACGCGGACCGGGATCGCTCCCTTCGTGCAGCGCTGGGGGGCGGGCAGCGTGGTGGAGACCGGTGACCCGGGCGCGCTCGCCGGCGCGCTGGCTCCCTTCCTCCTCGACGCCGGCCGGGCGGCCGCCGTCGGGGAGCGTGGGCGACTGGGGATCGCCGAGCTCGACCCGCAGGCCATCGCCCGCCGGAAGGAGGCGGCCTACCTGCGGGGAATCGTCGAGTTCAACGATCGGATCCGCGTCCGGGACCGGATCATGGGCCAGATCCATCCCCAGAACTGGAACCGGAACCGGACCTCGATCCGAGATCAGGAAGGCCGGCGGCCGGGCCGGGAGGGACAGCCGGGCTGGGAACAGACGTGGGAGCAGGAGAAGGGGCGTGATCACGACTCGGATCACGGTTCGGACCACGGGCCCCTCCGGGACCCGGCGGCGGGAGACGCGGCCGCGCCGTGCCCGGAGCCTCGCCCGCCCGCCATGGACGGTCGAAATCGAGGTGCCGCAGACCGTCGGCCGCCATATAGATCTCGTACCGACTCTCCAAGGTCGCCAGCAGGGACCCGGTGAGCGGCGCCCCCGGACCCGGGCGCCGCCCGCCCGCCGCGCCGGGCCCGACCTGCGTGACGTGCGCGGAGAGGGCGAGCTTCTGCCGTTCCCGCAGGCCACGGGCGTCCACCAGGAGCGGGCGCCGCTCACGCACTCGCTGGACCGGTGCCAGCAGGAGCCGCCGTGCCGACCAGTTCTCCGTCCCATGGCCGAGGGTCCACGGCCAGTGGGTCCACAGCCACACGGTGTATTCGAGGACCTCCCCGCCGAAGCCGCCCGCCCGCACCGCGCGGCGCACCGCCTCGTGGGTGGCATCGTGGTCGGGATGTCCCTCGCACGAGGCCGGTGCCAGGATCTGCGCGGGGGACCGGGCGCTGATCACCTCGCCGATCCGGGCCGCGACGCTGTCGACGCACCCGGACAGCTCGGAGTCCGGGAATCCCAGGAAGATCACATCAGTCTCGGCGACTCCGAGCCGAGCGCAGGCCCGCCGCGCCTCACCCCGGCGCACCTCGGCGAGCTCCGCGGGCGTGCCTGCCGCCGATCCGCCACGGGCCCCGTCGCTCACCACCACGACGGTCACCGGCGTCCCGGCCGCGCGTTTACGCAGGATGGCCACCGCGCAGCCCAGGGTCTCGTCGTCGGGATGCGGGGCCACGACCAGACACGGCGCCGCGGCCATCGACGCGGTGATGTCGATCCCCCGACGCTCCCACACCCGCCGCCAGAAGGACCGCGCCGGCACCATCACCCGCTCCCGCCCCAGCCACACATCCGCAGGAACCACCCGCCGAGCCACCGTCAAAAACCCCATCCCAAACCTCCCGAGCCTTCCACACCCCACCTTCACCCCAACCAATTCAAGCAACCAATAAATCGAAATAGGCGGGGCCCTGGCGGACGTATCCGATGTGCGGCGGTTGAGTGAGTCCATGGTGACACCGGACCGCCACAGTTCGGGTCAGGCGTGTTCTCCGGAGGTCCGGTGTTGCGGGGGGATGCCGTCCGGGCGTTCGGCGGGTAGGGGAGCGCTGGTCGGGTCGGTGCCGAGGGTGTTGCCGCAACGGGTCGAGATCCAGCGGCGGCGCCCGGGGGTCGGCCGCCAGCTCTCCACGTCGAAGCTGTCGCCGGTGGCGTACTCCTCGCCGCCGCGGCCCGGGACCAGGGCGAGGGACTCGTGACAGCGCAGCTGGTCCTGCAGGCTCTCCGCGACCGCCGGGTCCACCGCGCCGACACAGCCCTGGACGGCCTGCCAGATCTCGGCACTCGCGCCGTCCCGGTCGTCGGCGTGCCGGGCGTCCTCGGTGGGCCACACGGAGATACGGAAGTCACCGCCCGCCCATCGCTGCAGGGTGATTTCCTCGACGTAGCGGCTCGAACCGCAGTACGGCGCCCCCGCGGCCGACCGGGCACCGTCAGCGCCACCGGGTGCCCCCGCCGCGGCGTCGGGAGCGGCTCCGGCAGTGGCCTCGCCAGGGTCGGGAGTGGCGGAGCCGGAGGCGGCGTCACCGTTGGCGGGAGTGCCGGTCGATGTCGCCCGGCCCCGGTCCGTCCCGGCGTCGGGTTCCGTGGCCTCGTCGGAGCCGTTGACGGCCGCCAGCCCGAGAGCGACGGCGACCAGGACCCCGACCCCACCGGCGAGGGCGCCCCGCGACCGCCGCTGCTCCGTCATCCGTCGAGCGTATGGCGTGCGGCAGCCCGGTCCGCCGGGCACGCCGCACCGGTCACCGGAGGCTCGCCGCCCCGGCCGCCGGCAGGTCCGGGTCTGCGCCGCTCCGTGCCGCTCCGTCTCCCGGCGGTCTCCGCCGCCGCCCCGGCTCCCCGGCCGGCCTGCCGCTCGGCCGCTCCGTCCCTCGGTGGCGTCCCTGGCTTCCCGTAGCCCCGGTCTCCGCCGACCTGGGAGCCGCCGCATCCGCCACGACCTTCCCGGGATTGCTCGACAGCAGTAATTCCCGTCTCGGTTTCCGGGCCGTCCGTAAATCTCGGTGCCTGTTTGTCCGAGGGCGGGAATCAGCGGCGTCCGCGGGTACGGCGTGCGACACTTCTCGCAGCGAATCCGCTTGTGCGTCGGCGTCCAGCGGTGCCGTCGCGGGCATCACGCGCCACCCTGGCTTCGGGTGGTCGCGCCTGAGAGGAGCTCGGCGTCGATGACACAAAGTCCGGCCGACATTGAGTGGTCATCCACGGATCTCATGGCTCTCGGCCTCCGCGATCTGCGCCATCGCGATGACAGCGAGATGACCGAAGGACTGCGCCGCGTCCTCTCCGGGATCGACGATCCGGACAGCCGGCTGATCGGGGGAATCCGAAACCCGCTGTTGTGACGAACGGGACGTCGTCCGACGCGGGAGACATCCGTCGGTCTCCGGCGAGAGGCTCGCCTCCGGTACTGCGCCTTTCCGCCCGGGCGTTCGACTCCCTCGCCGCGGGAACGGATCAGGGCGAGGCCAGCCGCGTTCTCTGGCGCTCGGAGCAGAACCGGCGCCGCCTGCTGCTGCGGGCCCTGCTCGACCACGGACGCGCGGCCTCCGGTTCCGATGGGCCCCTGCCGCCCCTCGACGTCGCGTGGGACCTGCTCGAAGTGGCCGAGGACCGGGCTCCCGACGAGGTACACGCCGTGCTCGCGCATCCGCCCGTCGGGCGCTGGGCGGCCCGGACCCTGAGTCGGCTGCTGGGTCTGGCGCATTCGGACACGCCCCTGTGGGTGGATCTCGGCTACCTGCACACCGTGGCCGCGGCGGCGGCCGTCCGGGCCGGCGTGGACTTCATCCTCCCGGTCCCGGTTCGGCACCGGGTACTGGTACTGCCGACGGTCGGCTCCGGCGACCTGCCCACCCGCCACGTCTGGTCGGCGGTGACCCTCCACCACGAGCGCGGTCGGCTCCGGGGCGCGCCGGACCATCCGTTGTGCTCGGATGCGGCGCGGGCCAGCGAGACCTGGCGGCCGGCCCGGACGCTGCGGGTGACGGTGAACGGCCTCGTGCTCACGGCGCCGCTCGAGGACGCCGACCCCTTCCGGCACAGCAGCGCACCCACGCGTCCGGTGCGGCTCTCCGCGGAGTCGGCCCGGCGCTGGGAGTCGATGCTGACGGGCGCCTGGAAAATCCTGGTCGACCGGTTCCCCCGGCAGGCCGCCGTACTGACCAGGACGCCCCTGCTGCTCGCCCCGCTGCCGGGCCGCGGGCGTTTCCGGCTCAACAGCGCCTCCAGCGGGGACGCCGTCGGCGCCGTCAGCCTCTCCGAACCCGACAACGAGACCTGGCTCGCGGAGACCCTGCTGCACGAGTTGCAGCACGCGCGTCTCGGCGCGCTGCTTCGCATGGTTGAGCTGCTGGAACCCCGCCCGGGCCCCACCGGCTACGCGCCCTGGCGTGACGACCCGCGGCCGTTGAAGGGCATGCTGCACGGGATCGTCGCCTTCCTGGAGGTGGCGGAGTTCTGGCGGGTGTCGCGGACGGTCGTGTCGGCGCGGGCGCGGACGCACGCCGACTTCGAGTTCGCGCTGGCCCGGGGGCAGGTCGCCGAGGCACTGCGCCAGGTTCGCGACCATCCGGACCTGACGAGGGCGGGCCATCGTTTCGCCGCCGGTCTGGCCCTGCGGGTGGACGGCATGTTGGGAGAACCGGTCGCCGTGGAGGCGGGAAACCTCGCCGGCCTGGCCCGGGACGCGCACCGGATCCGTTGGCGCCTGCGACACAAAGACCGACGACCGGACGGGGGCGACGGTCCGGCGTCGGCGCGGGCGGGTGGCCCGTGGGCAGCCCCACCGGCCCTACTCCACGGGGTCACCGAACTCTGCCGTCTGTGGTTGCTGGATCAGGGTGACTTCCTGCGACGGGCGAGCCGGGCGTCGGACACGCGCACCGGCGTCCTGGCCGCCGACTGGCGGCTCGTCGCGGGAGACCTCCGGAACGCCCGGGACGGTTACGCCGAGCTGCTGCGGGCGAACCCGGCGGACGAGCGGGCCCACGCGGGCCTCTCCGCCTGCCTCGCGTCGTTGGAGGAGCAGCCGGCCCCGTGCCGGGACGACGCCGTCGTCCGTCCCGGCACGGGGCTCACGGACCGCGGTGCTGACCGGTCCGGGTGAGCCCCTGTCACCGCCACGGTGGAGTCACAGCGGCATCGGATCGATGTCGCAGTCGGACCGCACCCAGCTCGTCGCGGCCTGCGTGGCCGGATGCTCGAGACTGAGCGCGCTGGTCAAGGCGGTGATCGCCTCCGCGTGGAGGATCTCGGCCTCGTCGGTGGCCTTGAGCGCGCGCAGGTCCATGGCCAGGTTCGCCAGCGCCGCCAGTGTCGAGGGATGCTCCGCGCCCAGACGGGCCCGGGAACGGGTGACGGTGTCCTCGTCGAGGACCCGGGCCTCCTCCGGGCGTCCGAGGGCGTAGTGGTCGCTGGCGAGGTTGGTCGCCGAGATCAGAACGACCGGGTGGTCCGGGCCGAGCCCGCGGGTCAGGGCGTCGAACACCCGGGCGTCGGTCGCGTAGGCGGTGTCCGCGTCGCCGGCCAGCCGGTAGATCACCGCCAGGTTCGTCTCGGCCGCGAGCGTGTGCGGATGGGCCGGCCCCAGGGTGCTCGTGAAGCGATCCCGGGCGTCTTCGCACAGGCGCTGCGCCTCGTCGAGCTCGCCGTTGTGGCGCAGGTCCATCGAGTGGGACAGGACCGCCGCGAGCGTGTCCGGGTGGTCCGGCCCGTACCGGGCCCGCAGCAGGTCCAGCGCCAGCCGCGACGATTCCAGCGCGATCTCATGGTTGCCGGCCTTGCGCTGGGCGATCGCGAGATGGCGCAGCGCCCGTAGGACGTCGGGATGGTTTTCCGTCCCGAGCCGTCTGCGCTGCCGCGCGAACAGGTCTTCCTGGCGGCTCAGCGCGCCGTGGTAGTCGCCAAGTTCGCGCAGGTTGAGGCTGAGGCTGCTGTAGGAGTCCAGACTGGGGCCGTCGTCCTCGCCGAACACCAGACAGCGCTGGCGCCAGGTCTCGTCGTCGATCGTGTGGGCCCGCCGGAAGTCGCCTGTCAGCCGGACCGCGGCCGCGAGGTTGTGCGCGGCGTTCAGTGCCTGCGGCTGGTCGGGTCCGTAGGCGTTCACCGCACGGGCGTAGGCGGTCTCGCTCAGCCGTACCGCTCCGGTGAAGTCTCCGCTGAACTTGCGGTCCATGGTGACGTTGGCGAACGCGGCGAGGGTCTCCGGATGGTTGGGGCCGTGCACCCGCTCGGAGAGCTCCAGCACCCGGGTGTTGATGGGCACCGCCTGCTCGTAGTCACCGACCACCTGCAGCAGCCAGCCGAGCCAGCCGCCCACGGCCAGGGTGTGCGGGTGCTCGTCGCCCAGGGCGACCCGCCAGCTGTCGTACGCCTGCTGGGCGAGTTCGAGGCCCTGCTGGTGATCCCCCCACTTCCACAGGTACTGCACCTCGTTCACCAGGAGGTCGCGGATGAGCGGGTCGTGCCCCTCGACGGCGCCGGCCGCGATCACATGGGGGTACAGCTCGGCATAGACGGCCCACGACTCCGGGTTCTGCGGTTCGTCCGGATCGCTCGCGGCGAGCAGGCTGTGCGCGCCGCCACGCATGGTCTCCCGCTCGTCCGGGTTCATCCGGTCGATGAGGACGGCCTGGACCAGCCGGTGCATCTGCAGCGAGTTGGTGCGGTGGTCGATACGGGCCAGCGCGTAGCGGTTGATCTCCCGGATCGCCTCGTTGAGCTTGAACGAGTCCCGCAGCGCGGCGTCGAGCTCGGGCACGATCGACAGGTGCCGCCCGCGTCGGAAGACCTGGCGGGGGATCGGGTCCGGCGCGAAGTAGGCGCAGACCTGCAGCAGCCGCAGCGCCGCCGGGTTGGAGGTCGCCAGCCGGTCGAGAGAGACGTTCCAGGCCGCCCGGACGGGCATCTGGTAGTCCAGCGGCGGTGCCGTACCGAGTAGTTCCCGCCGTTTGCCCTCGAACAGGCGTAGGTACTCGTCGGTCGGCATCCCGGTCTCGGCCAGCCAGGTCGCGGCCTGCTCGATCGCCAGGGGCAGGTCGCCGAGCGCATCGGCGAGGCGGTCGGCGTCCCCGTCACCGACCGAGATCATCCGTCGTCGGAGCAGTTCCACGCTCTCGCCCCGTTTGAACACGTCGACCTCGAGGGCATGAGCGGCGCCGGCCCACTGCGCGTTACGGGAGGTGATCAGAATACGGCCCTTGCCCCCCGTCGGGAAGAAGTCGCGGACCGTCCGCGGCTCGTCGGCGTTGTCGAAGACGAGCAGCCAGTTGCCATAAGGTCTGCCGACGCGGAGCGCCTCGATCACGGCGGGGACGGCGGCATTGGCCTCCTGGCCGACGCCGAGGCCGAGACGCACGGCGAGTTCCGCGAGGGCCTGGCTGATCTGGGTGGGCCGTTCGGCCGGAATCCACCAGACAAGGTCGTAGTCGGCGACGTGTCGGTACACGTATTCGATGGCGAGCTGCGACTTTCCGACCCCGCCCATGCCATGCAGCGCCTCGGGTAGTACGGCCGTGGTTCCGGACTGTAGTCGCTGATGAAGGTTTACCAAAAGATTGGTTCTTCCGGTGAAGTTATGATTACGCTGTGGTATGTTGCCCCAAACGGCTGGCTGGCTGCCGCCGCGCCGCGCCGGGAGTCGGTCCTCGGGTGTGCCGTTCGCCGTGGTCGAGCTGGTCGTGGTCGACGGCGCGTTGGACAGCGGCACGTCCCCTCCTCCGGGGTCAGCGGAAACAGCGCTGACCGCACTACCTGGAGGATCTTCAGGCTGGCGTGCGGTCGGTGTATGCGCAGGCATGAGATCGTTACTTTGGGTCACGGTTTCATTAACGGCAGGTGTCCGCTGGTCGGGTGGTGCTGACACGCCGTGCGGCGAGACCGGGTTGGTGTCGCCCAAGTCCCGGCGTGGGGACTCTCCCCTCTCGGCCCCGGGGCCCGAGGACGGTGGGTGATCCGGCGGATCCGTGCCCCGCCACGCCCGGTCGGCCCGCGAGAGGGCGTCGCGCAGCTGCTGCGCACGGGTGCGGTACCGCCCCGAGAGCGCTCCTAGCACCGCCTGCTCGACCCGTACGTACGGCACGGTGCTCGGGTCGATCAGAGGCAGTGGGACACCCGCCGGGTCGTCGAGCACGGTGTCGACGTGCCGTACGGCTGCCACGGCCGGGCTCAGCAGCCGGCCGGCCGAGCGCCAGGTCCGCACGGTCTGCGATCTCCTGCCGCAGGCCAGCAGCTCGGCCCGGACGTCCGCGTCGAGCTCGAAGGCGATCTCGCCGGGCCGCCGCGGGTGGCGCGCGCCGGGGCCGCGGACCGGCCGCAGCAGGCCCTGCACCAGGATCTCGCCGAGTTCGGCCCGTCCCGCGCGCGGGACGAGGTCGCAGACCATCCGGATCGCGTCCCGGGTCAACGGGACCGCCGCCAGCTGCACCCCGAGGTCGAACGCGGCGGGACTCAGCGCCGCCCGCGCCCGCCGGACGATCTCCAGCGGCGTCGGCGCGTCGTTGGATGCCAGGTCCGGCTCGGGTTCCTGATCGCCGCGCGCGGCCAGCGGACTCGCGAGCACGGCTGAGACGTCCAGCCGGCGATCGTGCCGCCCCGCCTGGAAACGAGCCCAGCCGGTGATGCTCTCCCCGTCGAGGCCGAGAACGGGCACGGGTGCCACCGCCGCGCTCCCGGCGCGGACGTCGACGGCCAGCCCGGCCCACGCGTCCTGGTAGTCCCAGCTCATCCCGGGTGAGCCCAGATGGGGGGAGCCGCCCACCAGCCGCAGCCGCTGGGGGGCCAGTCCGGTGAGATGCCAGAGATGGGTGGGCAGCGGGTTCAGTACGGCGACCGGTAGCCGGCGACCCCAGCGCCAGAGGTGATCATGAAGGACGCCGTTGCGCCACCCATGCCCGATCCCGTCGGTCAGCACCCAGATCAGGCTGCGCCCGGTCGGGTCGAAAATCTCCAGCGGAGACCGCGCGGCCCCGGTGCCCTGTGACCGGGGGCGCAGGCTGACCTGGCCCGGCCGTTCCGCCTCGCCGTCGAAGAACCGGAGCCGGACGTCACGGAACACCCCCTCGCGGACGAGGAACCTGACGAGGCGGGGGACGATGTCGAGCCAGGCCACCTGCATGGAGGGGCTGTCGTCCACCAGCAGGACGAGGTCCCAGCGGCGCTCCGGCGCCGGCGTGTGGACCGGAACCGGGCCCGTGCCGTGCACGAGACGTTCCGCGGTCGCCTCCTCGTCCATCATCATTTCGACCTTAGAGGGCACGGCCTGCCGCAGGAACCGCAGGCCGTGTCGCGCCGCCCGTAACCGCTCGTCGACGAACGCCGTTTCGTTCCCGGAGCGCATCCAGGGAAGTCCGCCCCACAGGATGTCGGAGTCGTCGTCGTGGCCGTTGGGACCTCGGGTGTCCGACGAACCGGGCACCGCGAGAACAATGTCGCGGTCATAGGTGGAGGACAGCGGAAAATATTCGCCTGATCTCGCGCCGGCGGAGGGGCCGGAGGTGTTCGTGTCTGGTGGAGACGTTTCCCGTGCGTTTCCACCGTCGGGTTTTTCGTTGCCCGAGCCGGGTGACCGCTCCGGCCGCGGTCGTGTCACCTCCCGGGACCGGTGCGGGCCGTCGGGGCCACCGACCCCGGGCTCCCCGCCCGCCTCGGCCATGACGGCACTCAGCCACAGCGCCTCGGCGTGCTCTCGCGCCGTCGGTACCGGGAGGCGCCGAGCGGCCGGAGGGCTGGTCGCCGCGTCGCCGTCACCTGGCGTCCGGCGGGCGGCTGGGTCCGGGTCGGCCCCCCCGGGCGTCATCCGGTATCCGTGTCGGAACTGAGGCGGTGCCAGACGTGATCGAGGAGGTCGGACCAGGTGTCGGGGCCGTCGGCGTCCGCGCCGAGGGCGAGCAGGTAGGCCGCGTTGAGAAGCTGGTCGGCGGCGAGCGGGCCCGCGGCGGCCCGGCGCCGGGCGAACCGCTCGACGAGCTCGGCGCGTCCGGGCACCTCTTTCGGGAAGTGCGCCGCGATCAGCTCGGCCAGTCGCTCGGGGTCGGGTTCGGGAATGTCGAGCCGGGTGCAGCGGCGCAGGAAGGCCGGCGGGAACTCACGTTCCCCGTTGCTGGTGATCACCACCAGTGGGAACTCGTGGCAGCGGATGACGCCGTTGTGCACGGTCGCCTTCCCGCCCGGGTCGGCGGTGTTCACCCGCGCCCGCGGTGTCAGCTCGCGTACCTGTACGAGCTCGGGGAGTGTGAACTCACCGTCCTCGAAGACATTCAACAAGTCGTTGGGAAGATCCACATCGCTCTTGTCGAGCTCGTCGACGAGCAGCACCCGGGGCCGGTGGTGTGGCAACAACGCGGTCCCGAGCGGGCCGAGATGCACGAAGTCCCCGACGGGCGGGGCGGCGCCCGGCGGGGTCCGACCGCTGCCAATCGAATCGTCCGCCGGGTCCCGCGGTTGGCGGACCGCCCCGGCGGAGCCGGCGGCCAACATCGCCTGAGCCCGCCCGATCCCGTCGTAGTCGTACAGGCCGTGGCGCAGGGTGCTCCGGCTGGTGATCGGCCAGCGCAGCACCCGGCCCAGCCCCAGCCCCATGGCAAGCTGGTAGGACAGGCTCGACTTGCCACTGCCCGGACTCCCGGTCACCAGCAGCGGGCGGCGCAGCACGATGGCCGCGTTCACCATCCCGAGCGCGGCACGGTCCAACAGCCGGACACCACCCGCGCCGAGCCGCCGGGCCGCCTCGCCGTCCTCCGTCGGTGGGTCCGGCTGGTCGGGTCCTCCGTTGAAGGCTCGCCACGGCGGTGCCGGGGGCCAGACGCGGTTGTTGCCGCGCACGTCCGGCCCCGTGCCACCGTCAAACAACCACCAGCCCGGCACCGTTGCCGGGCCCGCGTCGTGGCCGGGACTCACCCGAGCGGAGGCGGGGATATCGTCAGTCACGGTAGTCCCCCTTCGCGGGGCGGCCGGGGGAACCGGCCAACCCCCGTTCCGGCTGCCTGTCGGGGTCATCCCACAACAGCGCAAGATACCCTCCCAGATGATTGCCCTGGGTGGATTCGATGAAAGCTGATCGCCGGGCCGACGCGACACGCTCGGGAAGCGAGCCGACATTCTGGGCTCCGGCGAACTTGTGGATGTCCGCGGCGGCGTCCCCGACGTCGGCGGAATACGACCAGAGAATGCCCGGGATCCCGCAGCGCAGCGCCACCAGGAGCTGTTCGTGGCGCGGGGCGGGATGATACGCGTCGGGCCCGCTGTCGAGCACCACGGCGACGGCTCCCTCGTCGGTGACCAGCAGTGCCTCGAGGTGGTGCGGGCCGGCGCCGGCCGGCTCGCAGCGCACGACCCGGGCCCGGTCGGGTTCCTCGGTGAGTACCTGCCAGCGCAACCGCCACACCCGGTGCCACCCCGGCTGGCGCATCCGGTCCAGGCTGCGCAGCACGACCGGGTAACGCAGCGCCAGGGGCGCCGGCAGCCCCGACCCGCTGTCCAGCAGGAAGGACTCCACCCGCAGTCCGAGCAGTCCGAACGGGAGAATCACCTCGATCACCGCCTCCACGCCGCGCCCCGCGAGCGAGCGTTCGAACAGCCCGACCGCCGCCTCGACCGCCCGCTCCAGCTCCGGGCGGGCCACCACGTCGGGCGGGCCCGGGTGGAACACGTCGTCCGACCTGTCCCACTGGTGCCACCACCGCAGCCGGTAGAGATCGTCTCTGGTGCCGGTCTGTTCGAGCTGCAGGGTCAGGACAGCCTGCCGCCGCCGGTCGGACCGGTCGGGGTGACCGGCCCGCCCCAGCTGCAGGGAACGCAACGCGGCCGTCGCCTGCCAGGTGCCGGCCGCGGCCCGGTGCCAGGCCTCCATCCGCCGCGCCACCCGCTGGTCGATGTGGTCCACGAGGTGTTCGAGGAACTCGACGTGGGGGCGGAGCCGATCCGGTGCCGCGCTCCGGTCGGCCAGATAGACCAGGAGATCCCAGGCCGTCGCGCAGTGCGTGCTGTCGAATCCGCTGTGCCGGCCCTGCGTGACGTGGTGCAGGACGTCCGCCACCTCGGTGGCCGGCACCATCGAGAGCTCGTGCCGCAGCTCCTCCCAGAGCCCTTCGGGGGCGTCGGCGGCCACGTCGGCGGCCTGCCACTCGTCGGCCAGCCGTCGCAGGCGCGCTGTCAGAACGTCATCCCGGGTCAGGTCCGCGACGGCCTGTACGAGGCCTTCGAAGTCACCTTCGCGGCCGATCCGCCCCACGAGGTCGACGAACCACTGCCGGGACTGCGGCAGGTCCGCGACGCCCAGCCTCCGCCCGGACCAGGCCGAGCATCTGCGCAGGAGCAGCAGCCGGCTGTCGGTCGGATGAAGATCGGGACAGTCGTCGAGAATGTCGATGATCTGCCGTTCCGCGGCGGAGCGAAGCCGGCTGAGCCGGACTGCGCGGGGCGCGCGAGGGCGGGAGTCAACCTCACCGGTCACGGCACCCCCGCACCTCGCCCCACCCGGCCGCGCATCCCTATCGGCCGCGCGCGGCGAAGTTTTCGTCGAAGTGTCCTACCTCAGCACAGCCGATGCGACGAGAAACCCCCGAAGTGCGGGTTTTCGGGCCGGTGGGCGGCGGCCGCGGCCAGAATCCGTCGCCGGCCGTCGACGAGACCGCCGGCGGTCAGGAACTGGTTCACCTCGGTCCAGAAGTCCCGCGCGTTGCGGACCGACCAGCCAGGCTGCTGTTCGGATGGAAGCCCGGCCGCGACGAGAAGGTTCTTGGCGTCGATCTGCTCCGGGAACGCCGCGGCCAGTGCCCGCGTCTCTTCGTCGGAGAATCCACGCACGTTCCGAGTAACTTCGATCTTTGTCGGTTGCGTGTCGTCTTCCGTGGCGCTGGTGACCGCGGCCGCGCCTGTGCCGGCGACACCGCCTGTACTGGCGACACCGCCTGTACTGGCGATGCCGGGGGCGGGCTGCCCGGGTCGCGGACCGTGCCCGGACGGGCGGGTGGGCTCGGGAACGGACATGCCCGCCTGTTCCCAGCGGGTCGCGAGGCGCGCGATCTCCGGTGTGGTCGTACCGTCGGGCTCGAGATCGGTGACGGCCGTGGCGAGAGCGGTTATTCCGCCCGGCCGCTCGGCGCAGATCTCCACCAGGCGGACCAGCCACTGCCGTGGGTTCGGAAGGTCGGTGACCCGGATTCGCCCGCCCATCTCACGCCCGACCAACCGGGCCAGCAGCAGGCGGCTGCGTTCCGAGTCGAGATCGACTATTCCGTCCAGGACGTCGACCAGGCGTCTCTCGATCACGCGGCGCGGATCCTCATCAACACTCCGCCGCTGGTCCTTGTTCATGCAGCGTCCCCGCATTCATCAACGGGTACCCGCCGTCATGTTGCCGCGCGCACCACCGGTGTGGGAGCGGAATCACTGCTCGCGGGCGTCCGTTCGAATGATCCTTTCTCGGGACTGTACTCCCGGATATGCCGAGGAGAGAGCGAATGTCCAGTCGCGGTGTCCGTCCGTGACATTCATCGGGAGTCCCCGGGTCGGCGCGATCGCCGGGCGGGTGTGATGAATCCGGGCCGCCGGACCGGGGCCGCGCGCCGGCGAGAGACCCGACGGCGGTGATGATGAAACGGTGAGCACACAGATTCCCGACGCGCTCGACCGGGCTGCCACGCTGCTCGGCGCGGCCGACGCGCTGCTCGTCTGCGCCGGGGCGGGCATGGGGGTGGATTCCGGCCTGCCCGACTTCCGCGGTGACACCGGCTTCTGGCAGGCGTACCCGCCCTACGCCCGGCTGCGGCTGTCGTTCGCGCGGCTCGCCGACCCGATTCACTTCGGCGCCGACCCGACCCTGGCCTGGGGCTTCTACGGCCACCGCCTCGGCCTGTACCGGGCGACCGTGCCGCACGCGGGGTTCGACGTCCTGCGCCGGTGGGGTGCCCGGCTGCCCGGTGGGATGTGGGTGTTCACCTCGAATGTGGACGGCCAGTTCCAACGGGCCGGCTTCGCCGATGTGGCCGAGGTCCACGGCTCGATCCACCATCTTCAGTGCACGGTCCCCTGCGGGGCGGAGGTCTGGCCCGCCGACGACGTCCACGTCGACGTCGACCCGGAGACGATGCGGGCGCGGGAGCCGTTGCCGCGCTGCCCGCGGTGCGACGCGCTGGCCCGGCCGAACATCCTGATGTTCGGGGACTGGAACTGGCTCGGGGCGCGCTCCGAGCGGGCGCTGCGCGCCTGTTCGGCCTGGCTGGACGGACCGGAGCACGGGCTGGACGGACCGGCGGGCGCCGGGCGCCGGCTGGTGGTCGTCGAGATCGGGGCGGGGACGGCGGTGCCCACCGTGCGCCGGATGGCCGAGTCCGCGGCGGGCGGCCGGTTGATTCGCGTCAACCCGGCCCCGGGCGGACTCCCACCCGGGTCGGGCGTCTCGGTGCCGCTCGGCGCGCTCGCGGCCCTCACCGAGCTGGACGCCCGACTGCCGGCGTGAGTGGCGTGGCCGAGACCCGCCGTGACCGGTCGTTACACTGACCGGTAACTTTTATGAAACAGGGAACCTTGTATCCCTGTTTGCCGCGAGGGGGCGGCCGTCTGGTCGGGCGTCGCGCGGCACCGCCTCGTCCTCCGACGGCCCGGGCTGCTGATGGAGGACCGATGGTCGCTGTACCGACCCTGCCGAAGGGCGCCAACACCGTCATCCCGACGGAGGTCGTGACGGCCGTCGTGAGCTCGGCGTCGGGCGAGCCGGTGGATGTCTGCGCCGTGCTGGTGACGAGCGCCGGCCAGGTCCGGTCCGACGCCGACATCGTGTTCTACAACCAGCCGCGGCACAGCTCCGGCGCGGTCAGCCTCGTCTCGGCGGGTGCCGGTGGCACGCTGACCGTCGCCCTGCCGGACGTCGAGCCCGACATCGTCACCGTGGTGATCGCCGGATCGGTCGACGACGGCACCTTCGCCGGGGTCGACGGGTTGCGGGTGCGGGTCAACGGCACCGCTGGCCGGCCACTCGTCGAGTTCGCGTCCGCGACGACCGACCCGGTGACGACGATGGTCTTCGGCGAGATCTACCGCCGGGGCGACGGATGGAAGTTCCGCGCCGTCGGTCAGGGCTGGGCCAGCGGCCTCGCCGGCCTGGCCCGCAGCTTCGGGATCGCCGTCGAGGAAGAAGAGGAAGAGGAACCGGAAAAGACCACCGGGAACGGTGCGAGCGCCGGAAGGGGCGCGACGGCCGGGAACGGCGCGACCACCGGCATCGCGGCGTCGCCACCCGCGCCGGGTACGCCGACCGGGCCGTCGGCGTCGGCGCGCCGGGCCGACTGGTATCCCGACCCCGCGGCGCCCGGCCTGCTGCGCTGGTGGGACGGCACGGCCTGGGCGTCCCGCACCAGGCAGCCCTTCGTCGAGTCGGAGGCGACCTGCGGCCGGTGCGGCGCGGCGAAGCGGCGGCGCCTGTTCTCGGCACCGGTGCCCTGCGCGGCCTGTGAGGACGAGATCCGGCGTGTCCTGGCCGACTGGCGGCGGCGGCTCGTCGAGGCCGTGGACGCCGGTCCCGGCGCGCCCGGGTTGGACGCGCTGTGGGCCGACCTGCGCTTCCAGCTGGTGCCGGAGGCCGCCGGTCAGCAGGTGTTCCGGTCGGTCGCGCTCGGCCACCTCCAGCGGGTCGTCACCTTCGCGTTCGGTGACGAGATCATCGAGGAGCACGAGTACCAGCTCTTCGAGGACGAGGTCCGCCGCCTGGGCCTCGCCGACGCGGGCGTCGTGGACCCGGCCGTCGAGGAGATGCGCCGCAGGCTGCGCCGGGGGCTCGACCTCTCCCGCATCCGCAACGGGGAGCTGCCGCGGGAGACGTCCTCGACGCTGCACCTCGATCTCGACGAGATCGTGCATCTGGACACCGACGTCGTGCAGGTCCGCCAGCTCGCGAGCGGTCCGCGGCACACCCCCGGACGTCTGGTCGTCAGCAACCGCAAGCTGCGGTTCCTGGCCCAGAACGGCGGCGGTACGGAGACCGCCTGGTCGAAGATCGTGGCCGTCGCGGCGGGTTACGGCACCATCGACGTCTCGGCGACGACGAGCCGTGGCGGTGGCACCTACCAGGTGGGGGACCCCGAGTACGTGGCGGCGGTCCTCGCCGGCACGCTGCGGATCGCCCGCCGGCTGGTGATCGCGCCCGGTGCCCGGGACAGCCGGGCGATCTCCCAGGTGGTGAAGGCCGAGGTCTGGCAGCGTGACGGCGGCGCGTGCGTGCAGTGCCGGGCCACCGAGTACCTGGAGTTCGACCACGTCATCCCGCACAGCCGGGGCGGGGCCAGCAGCGTGAACAACCTCCAGCTGCTCTGCCGCCGCTGTAACCAGGAGAAGGGCGCCCGGATCTGAGCGCGGCCGCGACGGGCACCGCCGGCACCGTTTGCACCGCGGGCACCGTTTGCGCTGCCGGCACCGTCCGCGTTCCGGCGCCCGCCGAGGGCTAGGGCGAGCTCGGGCGGCGCCCGTCGCGGATGGCCTCCACCACGAGGCCGATGACCCAGCTGATGGCGCCCGTCGCGGCGTCGCCGTCGAACTCCCACACGCTGACCAGGCGTTCGTAGGATGGCACGTTCCACAGCACGTCGAGCATGGCCGCCGCGGTCTGGCGCTCGGCCTCGGACCAGTCGGCGGTCTGGGGGATGACGGCGTCGAGCAGGGCGTCGCGGCGTGCCCTGTCCTCGTCGACGAGGGCCGGCTGGGATGGGTCCGGGTGGCTCCACCGCGCGACCGCGTACGACGACAGCGTCGCGAACGACCGCCGGGTGGTGTCCGCGACGTCGTCCAGCTCCATCCCCTCGTAGGAGACGCCGGCCTCCTCCTGCAGCCGGCGCATGACGGCGTTGTGCAGGTCGCGCTCGGTGGGGAAGTGCCGGTAGACGGTGCGTTCGCCCACCCCGGCGCGCTCCGCCACCGCGCGGAAGGTCAGGCCGCCCCAGTCCCAGACGGGGAATCCGTGGACGAGAGCCGAGCCGGCGGCGACGATGCGTTCACGTGTCTGGACAGCCCGTTCGCGGCGCAACGGACTGTCGTAGCGCCGCCGGGGCCGGGTGGCGTCGTCGCCGTCCTCGTCAGGTGTTGCCGAGACGCTCATATTGGTGACATCATACTGTCGCCAAACCTTTCCGGCTGGACGAGGTGGACGGAGGCGACCAAGGTGGATCTTGGCTTAGCCGGTGCCGCGGTGGTGGTACAGGGCGGCACCCAGGGTATGGGCCTCGCGGCGGCGGAATGCTTCGCCGCGGACGGGGCCAGGGTGGCCGTACTGGCCCGGAACCGGGCGAATCTGGAGAAGACCGTCGGCCGTCTGCTGGAGCTGGGGGCCGCCGACGCGGTGGCCCTGCCCGCGGACATCACCCGGCCGGACGAGGTGACCGCCGCGTTCGACCTCGTCCGCGACCGCTGGGGAGAACTGAACTCCCTGGTGAACGCGACCGGACCCAAAGGCGACCGGATGGGCCCGTTCGAAGAGCTCACGGACGACGACTGGCTGGCCGCCGTCGACGTGGGCGTGCTGGGTATGGTCCGGTGCGTGCGGGCCGCACTGCCCCTGCTGCGCGCCGCCGAGTGGGCCCGCATCGTGAACATCTCGGCGCATTCGACCAAGCGCCAGACCGCGTCGCTGATCGCGTACACCGCCGCGAAGTCGATGGTCACCAGCATCACCAAGAATCTCTCACTGACCCTGGCTCCGGACGAGATTCTCGTCAACACCGTGTCCCCGGGAAGCTTCGCCTCCGAGGGTCTGGCCACCTGGGCCCGCGGCATCGGCATCGACCCGGAGGACCTGCACGCCGTGATGCGCGGTATCACGGAACACTTCGGTCATCCCGCCCACCTTCCCCGCGCGGGCGCGCCGCGCGAGATCGGCGCCGTGATCGCCTTCGTCGGCTCGCGCCGCAACACGTACATGACCGGCGCGAACGTCAACGTCGACGGCGGCTCCGACTTCTCCTGACCACCGGACGTCTCCGGACCGACGGATGTCTCCGGACCACCGGACGTCTCCGGACCACCGGACGTCTCCGGACCACCGGATTGCCGCGGTCGGCCGCGCGGCCGACCGCGGGAATCCACAGTCGTCCGGATCAGCGGTCGCCGCCCGGATCCGTAATCACCCAGGCCCGGAATCCGGATCGCCTGGGTCCACAGCCACCCGTGACGTTCATCGCCGGTGGCGGCCCACGTCCGAAGGGAAGAATTCGTGGGAGCACATCACGAACTGCTCGACGCCGCGCGTGCCGGGACCGGACTGGACGACTTCGGTGAGGACTCGTTCTTGGAGGGCCTGGAGGTGCTCGTCCGTGCCCTTCAGCAGGAGGCCACGCTGAACAGCACCGGCCAGGCGGCGCTGCGCAAGATGCTCGTCGGCATGCTGAGCCAGCGGCTGCAGATCGAGGACTGGTACCGGCGCCATCCCGAGATCGACGACGAGCGGATCACCGCGCCGCTGATCGGGCTCGGCCTGCCGCGCACCGGGTCGACGGCGCTGTCGTTCCTGCTGGCCGAGGACCCGGACGCCCGGTCGCTGCGGATGTGGGAGGCGAACGCGCCCTGCCCGCCGCCGTCCACCGTGCCCGGTGAGGACCCGAGGGTCGAGGACGGCCGGGCCGACGTGGAGGAACGGAAGCGGACCTCGCCGCGCCGGCCCGCGCTCGTCCCGGCCAGCGCGACCGGCCCGACGGAGTGCCAGAGCCTGATGGCGCTCGACTTCCGGGCGCACTTCTTCCAGGCGTTCGCCTACGTCCCGTCCTATTCGAAGTGGCTGCTCAACGCCGATCTCACCTCGACCTACCGGTACGAGCTGCGCACGCTGAAACTGCTGCAGTGGGGGTTCGAGGCCCAGCCGTGGCGGCTGAAGTGCCCGACCCACCTGCTCTTCCTGGACGATCTCGACAAGGCGTTCCCGGACGCCCGTTTCGTGTGGACGCACCGCGATCCCGCCGAGGTGATGGTGTCGGTGGCCGACCTCTACGCCGCGGTGGCCCGTTCGTACTGCGACGACATCGACGAGCGCTACCTCGGCCAGCTCAACATCGAACACTGGTCGGTCGGCATGGAGCGGGCGCTGGCGTTCCGCGACAGGGCCGGTGACGGCCGGTTTTACGACATCGACTTCCGGGCGATGCAGCGTGATCCGATCAGGGAGATCCGCGGGCTCTACGCCTTCCTCGGTGAGCCCGTCACCCCGGAGTTCGAGGCCGGAATGCAGGGATGGTGGCGGGAGAACGCGGAGAAGCGCGAGCGCAACGTCCATCCGGACCCGGCGACGTTCGGCATCGACGTCGACCGGATCCGCCCGCTGTTCGCCGACTACACCGCGCGCGCGGCGGTCTGGACCTGAAGCGGTGGAGCGGCTGGGAGGTCGACCGCGGCCACACCCGCGCGACGCGAGGGTGGGCGAACCTGCCGGTAGTCGTGTCGTCGTGAGGAACAACTCCTAGGCAAGCAGCAGTTGCGCAGGACGGCCGGCCTGGCGGGAGGATGAGCAGGATGCACCGAGAGCGGACACGCGGGGTCCGGGCACGCCCGGACCAGGTGAGGATCCGGTGGACCCATGTGCGCTGACAGCTCCGACGCGGCGCGTGAGTTGGCGGCGGTGGTGCTGCCCGCGGACACGGTGGGCCTGTTGGAGGGCCTGACCACGACCCGGGCCATCCGTCGTTACACCGACGAGCCGGTGCCCCGTGAGGCGTTGCGCGCCATGTTGTTCGCGGCGACCCGGGCACCCAGCGGTTCCAATCGGCAGCCGTTCCGGTTCGTCGTGCTGACCGATGGCCCGAAGGCCAGGGCGGCGAAGAAGCTGATCGGTGACGCCGCGCGGCGGACCTGGGGCGGCAAGCGCCGGCGGGACCGGTACGACAGCGGGACGGGCACGGTCGCGGACTCACCCAAGGCTCGGATGGCCGCGGCGATGCAGCAGTTCGTCGACGGGTTCGAGCGGGTGCCGGTGCTGATCCTGCCGTGCCTGGTGCGCTACCGGGACCCGACTCCGTCCGAGGGGGCGTCGGTGTATCCGGCGTGCCAGAACCTGCTGTTGGCGGCTCGCGCGCTCGGTTACGGCGGGGCGTTCACCGGCTGGAACTTCGCCGTGGACGCGCAGCTGCGCGAGCTGCTCGGCGTGCCCGAGGGCACGTTCGTCGCCGGCACCATCACGCTGGGCCGGCCGGCGGGCCGGCACGGCCCGGTGCGCCGGCGCCCGATGGCAGAGCTTGTGTTCGAGGAGGAGTGGGGAACGCCCGCGGACTGGGCGCTCGACCCACCCGGCACCGCGTTCACCTCCGCCGGCCCGCCCCGCCCCGCGGCCGCGGTGGACGGCGGCACCGCCGGCAGCGACGAGGAGAGGCCCCGGTCATGACGTCGGTCAACAGTACGGAAACAGCGGTACAGACGGAGACGGTACGGACGGAGAAGGGTAGCCCCGGCATGGGCCGACTGACACATCTGCAGCGCCTGGAGGCGGAGAGCATCCAGATCTTCCGGGAGGCGGCGGCGGAGAGCGAACGGCCGGTGATGCTGTATTCGGTGGGTAAGGACAGCACCGTGCTGTTGCACCTGGCGATGAAGGCGTTCTTCCCGTCACGGCCGCCGTTCCCGCTGTTGCATGTGGACACGACGTGGAAGTTCCGGGCGATGTACGACTTCCGGGACAAGGTCGCCGCGGAGCTCGGGGTGGATCTGCTCGTCTATCAGAACCCGGAGTGTGTGGAACGGGGCATCAATCCGTTCGACCATGGTTCGGCGACGCACACGGACATGTGGAAGACCGAGGGGCTGAAGCAGGCGCTGGACAAGTACGGGTTCGATCTGGCGTTCGGTGGCGCGCGCCGCGACGAGGAGAAGTCGCGGGCGAAGGAGCGGGTGTTCTCGATCCGCTCGGCGGCGCACCGGTGGGACCCGAAGGCGCAGCGTCCGGAGCTGTGGCGGCTGTACAACGCGGCCAAGGCGCCCGGGGAGAGCGTGCGGGTGTTCCCGCTGTCGAACTGGACCGAGCTGGACGTCTGGCAGTACATCCACCGGGAGCGGATCCCGATCGTGCCGCTGTACTACGCGGCGCCGCGCCCGGTCGTGGAACGCGACGGCGCTCTGATCATGGTGGACGACGACCGGATGCGGCTGAAGCCCGGGGAGGTGCCGCAGCAGCGCAGTGTGCGGTTCCGGACGTTGGGCTGCTACCCGCTGACCGGCGCGGTGGAAAGTACCGCCGGCACCCTCCCGGAGATCATCCAGGAGATGCTGCTGACGACGAGCTCGGAACGCCAGGGCCGGGTCATCGACCATGACTCGTCCGGTTCGATGGAGAAGAAGAAGCAGGAGGGGTACTTCTGATGGCGCACGCGGCCAGCGACCTCGTCGCGGACGACATCGAGGCGTATCTCAATCTGCACGAGCACAAGACCATGCTGCGGTTCATCACCTGCGGCAGTGTCGACGACGGGAAGTCGACGCTGATCGGCCGGCTGCTGTACGACTCGAAGCTGGTGTTCTCCGACCATCTCGCCGCGTTGGAGGCGGACTCGAAGAAGGTCGGCACGCAGGGCGACGGGCTGGATTTCGCGCTGCTGGTCGACGGGCTCACCGCGGAACGCGAGCAGGGCATCACGATCGATGTGGCGTACCGGTTCTTCTCGACCGAGCGGCGGAAGTTCATCGTCGCGGACACCCCGGGGCATGAGCAGTACACCCGGAACATGGTGACCGGGGCGTCCACCGCGGATCTCGCGGTGATCCTGATCGACGCGCGCAAGGGTGTGCTCACCCAGACCCGCCGGCACAGCTATCTGGTGTCGCTGCTGGGGATCCGGCACATCGTGCTCGCGATCAACAAGCTCGACCTGGTCGACTACTCCCAGGACGTGTTCGACCGGATCGAGGCGGACTACCGGCAGTTCGCCGCCCGGATCGGCCTGAGTGACATCGTCGCGATCCCGCTGTCGGCGCTGGCCGGTGACAACATCACCGAACCCAGCCCGAACACCCCGTGGTACGGCGGGCCGACCCTGGTCGGGCATCTGGAGACGGTGCCGGTCGACGACGACACGCACACCGGGTCGTTCCGCCTGCCGGTGCAGTGGGTCAACCGGCCGAACCTGGACTTCCGCGGGTTCTCCGGGCAGATCGCCGGGGGCACGGTCCGCCCCGGGGACCGGATCCGGGCCCTGCCCTCGGGGCAGGAGAGCACCGTGGAGCGGATCGTCACCGCCGACGGGGACCTGGACGAGGCGATCGCCGGCCAGTCGATCACCCTCACCCTGGTCGACGAGATCGACGTCAGCCGTGGCGACGTGCTCGCCACCGCGATCGACCCGCCCGGGGTGGCGGACCAGTTCGAATGCCACCTGGTCTGGATGTCCGACGAGCCGATGCTGCCCGGCCGCCCCTACCTGATGAAGATCGGGGCACGGACAAGCACTGTCACGGTCGCCCAACCCAAGTACAAGGTCAACGTCAACACCCTGGAACACACCGCCGCCCGCACCCTCGATCTCAACGAGATCGGCGTGTGCAACATCAACGTGGATCGGCAGATCCCGTTCGATCCGTACACCACGAACCGGCACACCGGCGGGTTCATCCTGATCGACCGGTTCACCCGGGCCACGGTCGCGGCCGGGCTGCTGCACTTCGCGCTGCGCCGCGCGGACAACGTGCACTGGCAGGCCGTCGAGGTCGACAAGACCGCCCGGGCGCGCGCCAAGGGGCAGCGCCCGGCGGTGCTGTGGTTCACCGGCCTGTCCGGTGCCGGGAAGTCGACGATCGCGAACCTGGTCGAGAAGCGGCTGCACGAGCAGGGTTTCCACACCTACCTGCTCGACGGGGACAACGTCCGGCACGGGCTGAACAAGGACCTCGGGTTCACCGACGCCGACCGGGTCGAGAACATCCGCCGGGTCACCGAGGTCGCCCGACTCATGGCGGACGCCGGGATCATCGTGCTCGCCTCGTTCATCTCCCCGTTCCGCGCGGAACGCCAGCTCGCCCGCGACCTGCTCGAGCCCGGTGAGTTCATCGAGATCCACGTCGACACCCCCCTGGAGGTCGCCGAGTCCCGGGACCGCAAGGGCCTCTACGCCAAGGCCCGCGCCGGCCAGCTGGTGAACTTCACCGGCATCGACTCGCCCTACGAACCGCCCGAGAACCCCGAGCTCCACCTCGACGCCGCCGGCGCCGTCACCCCCGAGGCCTCCGCCGACCTCGTCGTCGAACACCTGCGCACCACCGGCGTCCTCACCCCGCCGGACCCGGCATGACCGCCACCGCCGCCCCCATCGCCACCCTGACCCGTGCGGGGACCGGCCTGACCCGTGTGGAGACCGGCCCATGACCAGTGACACCGCCCCCGCCACGGCTACCGGCGCCACCGGCGGGTCGCACACGATTCCCGCGGCCGGGATGGACGACCACACCCTGGCCGCCGCCCTCGCTCACGAGGCCGGCGAGCTGCTCCTCGCGATCCGCGACCAGGGTGGCGCCGAAGGCGACCGGCAGTCCAACGAACTCCTGCTCCACCTGCTCGCCCAGGCCCGCCCGCACGACGCCGTCCTCTCCGAGGAGAGCGCCGACGACCACATCCGCCTCGAACGCGACCGGGTATGGATCATCGACCCGCTCGACGGCACCCGCGAGTACGGCGAGCCACCGCGGGCGGACTGGGCCGTCCACGTCGCCCTCGCCGTGAACGGGCGTCCCACGGTGGGCGCGGTCGCGCTCCCCGCGGCCGGCGTCGTGCTGCACACCGGCGCCCCGCCGGTCCTCCCGGCGCCGGTGGCCGGGCCGATCCGGCTCGCGGTCTCCCGGACCAGGCCACCGGCCTGCGTCGACCACCTGCTCGCCCAGCTGGACGCGACCCTGGTCCCGATGGGCTCCGCCGGCGCCAAGGCGATGGCGGTCGTCCGCGGCGACGTCGACGTCTACGCCCACTCCGGCGGCCAGTACGAATGGGACTCCTGCGCGCCCGTCGCCGTCGCCGCCGCCGCCGGGCTGCACGTCTCCCGCCTCGACGGCACCCCGCTGCGTTACAACGAACCCAACCCCTACCTGCCCGACCTGCTCATCTGCCGTCCCGAGCTCACCGACGCCATCCTGAGCGCGCTGCGTGACTCGGCGTGAGGGAAACGTGAGGGGCGCGCTGTGAGACTCGCCGGCAGGGTCGTCGTGATCACCGGCTCGGGAGGTGGGCTCGGTGAGGCCTGCGCGCGCCGGTTCACCGCCGAGGGCGCGAAGGTCGTCGTGACGGACGTCGACCCCGCCGGCGTCGAGCGGGTGTCGAGCGAGATCGGCGGTGTCGGTCTGGCGGCCGACATCACGGTCGAGGACAACGTCCGCGCCGTCGCCGACCTCGCCCGCCGCGCCTACGGCGAGATCGACGTCTGGTTCAGCAACGCGGGGGCCGCCGGCCCCCGCCAGCCCGGCGACGTCCAGGCGAACGCCTGGTGGGACTCGTCCTGGCAGCTGCACGTCATGTCCCACGTGTACGCGGTCCGCGAGGTGCTGCCGGCGATGCTGGAACGGGGCGAGGGGTACCTGCTGCAGACGGCGTCGGTCGTCGCGCTGTCGACGCAGGCGGAGAAGGCGGCGTACTCGGTGACGAAGCACGCGGCGCTCGCGCTCTCCGAGTGGCTGGCGGCCGCGTACCGCCCGCGCGGCGTCAGGGTCTCCTGTTTCTGCCCCGGCGCGATGCTGACCCCGATGCTCCTCGCGAACGACCTGCCCGCCGACCATCCGGTGCTCCGTTCCGCGCCGAGCGCGGACGCGCAGGCCGACCTGCTCGTGCGGGCGATCGACGAGGAGCGGTTCCTCATCGTCGACTCGGCGCGGGGGCCGGACGCGCTGCGGGCCAAGCTGACCGACTACGACCGCTGGATCGACGGCCTCACGCCCCCGCTCGGCTGAGCTCCCCGGGCCGACGGGCTTCCCGGGCCGAGCCGTGGGTCAGGCGTCCGCGCGCGCCGCGGCGTCGAGCGGCGGGCCGGCGTCGACGCGGGCGCGGGCCTCGTCGGGGCCGCCGCGCCACCAGCCGAGCGCCTCGACCCACCAGGTCAGCCCGGCGGCGGCGTAGGGCCGGACGACGGCGCCGCCGCGGTCGGGCGCGTCCGCGTCGGTCGCCCCCTCGAGGACGACGTCGAAGGGATGCCCGGCCGTCCCCGCGGACCGGCGCCGGGCGTGCACGTACCGGACGATGTCGGCGAGCATCGGCGCGGGCATGGTGGTCGGGCGGCCGTAGTCGGCGTGGACGGGCAGCACGCCGTCCCACCGGGCGGCGCGCTGGAACGGCGCGCGCAGCGGCCAGCGCCCCGCGCACCACACCGGTGGCCGCGGGCGCTGCACGGGGGTCGGCGCCATCGCCACGCCGTCCACGACGACGTGCTCGCCGTGGACGGTCACCGGCTCGCCGCTCCACAACGCGGCGAGGGCCGCGAGCGACTCGTCCAGCCGGGCCGCCCGCGACCGCGGGTCGGCGGGCTCCCCGAAGGCGGTGTACTCGGCCGGCATGGAGCCCAGGCCGGCGCCGAAGACCACCCGGCCGCCGGAGAGGACGTCCAGCGAGGCGATCTCGCGCGCGAGCTTGCCGATTCGGCGCCGGGCGACCGCGGTCATCAGGATCCCGAGCCGGATCCGGGTGGTCGTCGCGGCGATCGCGGCGGCGACCACGGTGGGGTCCACGACCGGCCAGCCGTGGTGGTACAGCACGTGGTCCCAGACGAACACGCCGTCCCACCCGGCCCGCTCGGCCCGGCCGGCCAGCTCGGTGAGCAGGGCCGGGTCGGCGAAGACACCGACATTGGGCAGGCCGACGGCGAACCGCGGCGGCGTCCCGTCCATCGTCATGATCGGGACGCTAGCCGAACGTCGGCACCGTTGGTCGCCGGTTCGACATGGCAAGCTGTCGACCATGAACGTGGGCACGGGGGACGCGGCGGGCACGGGGGACGCCGTGGACGCGGGTGCCGCGGGCCGCGAGGCCTTGGCGGGTCCGGCCGGTGTGGCCTTCTTCGTCTCCTACACGCGGGCTGACCGCGGCTGGGCGGAGTGGATCGCCTGGGTGCTGGAGGAGAACGGGTACTCGACGCTGCTGCAGGTGTGGGACTTCGGCCCGGGGAGCCGGTTCGTCGAGGAGATGCACCGCGCGGCGGGCGCGGCGGAGCGCACCGTCGCCGTCCTGTCCGCGGCGTATCTCGACTCGCGGTTCGGCGCGGCGGAATGGCAGGCGGCCTGGGCGGACGATCCCGACGGGAGGCTGCGCAAGCTTCTGGTGCTCCGGGTCGAGGACTGCCCGCGCCCGGGTCTGCTGGGCCAGCACGTCAGCGTCGACCTCTTCGGGGTCACCGAGGAGGTCGCGGCCGCCAGGGTGCTCGACGCGGCCCGCGGCGGCCGGGAGAAGCCCGTGACCCGCCCGGCGTTCCCGGGCCGGGCGCCCGCCGCCGCGCCGCCGATCCCCGGGCGACCGGGCGGCTGACCGCCGCCGGTCCACGGCTTGGACGGTGCCGGGCGCGGGTCGCGGCGAAGAGCCCGCGTAGTCGGATGATCGACAGGGCATGTCGCGTAGGGTCGGGAGGGGCAGAGACTTCCTCCGGCATATGCATCCGCCAGGCGCGGGTGCCGGAAGGGGACGCCATGTCGGAATCGCTGGACCTCGGTGGGCCACCACCCGCACCCGTCGGCGCGGCCGTCACCGGTACCGCGGGCGGGGCGCTCGAGCTCGCCCCGCCGGCTCCGGTGCCGGTCGTCCCCGACGACCAGGTGGACAGCATGGTCCCGCTCGACGAGGCGACACGCGCGCAGCTGCGCACGCGTGCCGCGGCCTTCGCCGACGACCTCGCCGCGCAGGACCCACGCAGCCCGGCGTTCCAGGACAAGATCAACGACATCGTGCGGATGGGCGAACGCGAGATCGTCGCGAGCGCCCGGGTGTCCAGCCGGATGCTCGAGCGTCCCGCGGCGGCGCTGCGCGGCACCCGCGGCGGGCGCGGCTCCGGCTCCGGTGGCGACGCCCAGGCCCGGGTGGCCAGCACCCTCCTCGAGCTGCGCCAGACGGTGACGGACCTCGACCCGGCCCGGGCCGATCTCAAAGGCACCCGCCGGCTGCTCGGCGTGGTCCCGTTCGGCAACCGGATCTCCCGGTACTTCGAGCGCTACCAGTCGGCGCAGAAGCAGCTCGACGCCATCATCAGGGCGCTCGACTCGGGCCAGGACGAGCTGCGCAAGGACAACGCCGCCATCGAGCAGGAGAAGGCGAACCTGTGGGCGGCGATGGGCAAGATCACCGAGTACGCGACCCTCGCCAAGGCCCTCGACGGCGCCGTCTCGACGAAGGTCGAGCACCTGCGGGCCACCGACCCGGCGACCGCCGACGCGCTCACCTCCGACGCGCTGTTCCCCATCCGCCAGCGTCAGCAGGACCTGCTCACCCAGCTGGCGGTGAGCGTGCAGGGCTACCTGGCCCTCGACCTCGTCCGCAAGAACAACATCGAGCTGATCAAGGGCGTCGACCGGGCGCAGACGACCACCGTCGCCGCGCTGCGCACCGCGGTGATCGTCGCGCAGGCCCTGGCGAACCAGAAGCTCGTGCTCGACCAGATCAACGCGCTGAACGCCACCACGAACAACATGATCATGTCGACGAGCGAGCTGCTGCGCCAGCAGACCGGCCGGATCCAGGAGCAGGCGTCGTCCAGCACGGTGGACGTCGAGACCCTGCAGAAGGCGTTCGACAACGTCTTCGCGACGATGGACGCCATCGACACCTACAAGGTGAAGGCGGTCGAGAGCATGGCGACGACCGTCGCCGCGCTCGAGACCCAGGTGGGCCGGTCGAAGGCGTACCTGGAGCGGTCCCGCGCCGGCGAGAGCTGACCGTGCCCGCGGATGACCCGTCCTGACGGTCGCGCCGCGGCCGGCCCCGGTGTCGCGCCGGGCGCCGCGGCCGGTGGGGAGAGGAGAACGCCGTGATCTTCCGCCGGCGCTCCGAGAGCGCGGGGAGCACCGGGAGCGCGGCTGACGGCGATTCCGCCGCGGTGGCCGGCGGTGCCCCGGGGGCGGGCGACGACGAGGTCGTGCACCAGGTCCGCCGGCTCCAGCGCGAACTCGCCGAGCTCGTCGCGGGCGCGAACGCGAACGGCGGGCGGCTGCCGCCCGGGGCGGTGCCGACCGTGCGCGACATCGACGACGTCCTGCGCCCGTTGTTGCGCTACATCGAGATCCAGTCGGCGAGCGAGGAGGAGATGAGGTACCTGACCGCGATCGTGCACGAGTACCTGCCGCAGGCGCTCGGGGATTTCGTCGCCCTGCCGGCCCACTACGCCGACCGCCCCGGGGTCACGGGCACCACGCCCGCCGACGACCTGATCCGCCAGCTCCAGCTCCTCGACGAGGGTGCCAACGAGCTGCAGGATCTCGTCTACACCGGGGACGCGGCGAAGCTGGCCATCCAGGCACGGTTCCTGGACGCCAAGTTCCGGCGCTCCGACCTCGACTCGTGACCGTCACCCTGCCCAGGGGCGGCAACGCGCTGCTGTCCCGGTCGGCGCCGGGCGTGGCGCGGGTGCGCGTCGCGTTCGGCTGGAGCGAGGCACCAGGCTCGACCGTCGACGTGGACGGCGTCATCGCCCTCGTCGTCGGCGGCGCGCCCACCCGGCTGCTCCTCGCCCACCAGGTGCCGAACCCCGCGGAACGGCTCGGTTCGCCGGCACCGCCCCGCCCGGCCACCGGCGGGGCGCAGGCCACCGAGGACGTCGTCGTCACCCTGGCCGCGGTGCCCGCCACCGTCAGCCGGGTGCAGTTCGGGGCCGCGATCTACGACGCGGCCGGGCGCGGGCAGACGTTCCGTTCGGTGCCCCGCGGCCACATCCGGGTGCTCGACGACGCCGACGGCCGGGAGATCGTCAGCTACGCCTTCGACGTGGAGACCGGCCTGGAGACCGCGCTGATCTTCGGTGAGCTGTACCGCCATCCGACGGGCTGGAAGTTCCGGGCGATCGGCCAGGGGTACGCGGGCGGACTGCCCGGCCTCGCCGGCGCGAGCGGGGCCGGCGCGAACGGCACCGGCGCGAACGGCACTGGCCCGGACGGGGATGGGCACAGTGCCGCCGGGGCCGGGGCCGGGGCCGGGGCCGGGGCCGGGGCCGGGGCGGACGCCGCTGTCGCGAACGGAGGTGGCGTGCCGGCGGCGCGGCCCGCCGACGTGGCCCCGTTCCTCACCCGGACCTCCCGGGCCCGGAGCCGCCGCAAGATCGCTGATCACCTGCACCCGCCGCATCCCGCGCAACCGTCACACCCCGCGCAACCGTCACACCCCGCGCAACCGTCACACCCCGCGCGGCTGCCCCGCCCCGCGCAACCGCAGCCCCCGCACACACCGGCCCGGCCGGCACCGACCCCGCCGCCGCCTCTTCCAGCCCCACCGCCGCCTCCCGCGGCTCCTCCCGCACCACCTTCTCCGCCGGCGCCGCCGCGGCCGGAACCGTCACCACCACCGGCGCCGCCGGCGGCTCGACCGGCAGCCGGCGGTACGCGGTCGCCACTGGACCTCGGTGGGGAGGACGTCGGCGCCGCGCGGCCGGAGACGGCGGGCGCCGCCCCGGCGCGGCACCCGCCGTCTCCGGCCGCGGTCGGCGAGCGATCCTCGCGGTACCGGCAGCGCAACGAACACGTCGGCTCACTCGACGACGACCACCCGGCCACCGTCTGGACGGCGGAGCAGCGTGGCTCCGGCGCCCTGACGGTGACCCTGCGCTGGGAGACGCTGACGACCCGCACGGGGCTGCCGCGCCCGAGCAACATCTACCTCGGCTGCCTCTGGCAGGCACTGGACGGCGCCGCCGGTGTGATCCAGCACCTGGGAAACTCGGCCAGCGGCGCCGGGCGGGCCGGCCGGCAGGTGCTGCGCCTGGGCAGCCGCGACGAGCGGGACGGTCAGACGATCTTCGTCGACCTGAGCGCTCTCGCCACCTTCAAACGGTTCTTCGTCTTCGCCTACGGTCTGCACAGCGCGCCGGAGTGGGCGTCGCTGCGACCGGTGCTCACCGTCGCCGCGCGGTCGGGCGAACAACTCGCCATTCGTCCCGGTGGGGCTTCACCGGGCGCCCGTACCTGCGTCGTCGCCTCTTTCCACCTGGTGGGCGACGACCTGGTCATCCGGCGGGAGAACGATTTCGTCGACGGCACCCAGGCCGACGTCGCGACGCGGTACGGCTGGTCACTGGAATGGAATCCGGACGGCATGACGCCGCGCGATGCTCTGTAGTGCCCATCTATCGAAACCGGGAATCTCGGCGCCGGCGCGCCGGCGCCTTTCCGTGCGCCGCGGGGTGAGTCAGACCCCGGCGTCGACCCGGGCCGGGAAGGCCATGACCGTCGTCAGGAGCTCGCGTGCCCCCGGCGGTACCGGCGCCGGGCCGGTGTCCGGGCGGTGCACCAGCACGGCGTCGCACAGCGCGACACAGGTCTCGCCGTCGAACATCGCGCACACCTGTAGGACGGAGCTGGTGCCGACCCGGCCGACACCGACGCCGACCTGGTACTCCCCGGGATAGCGGACCTCGCCCAGGTAGTCGATCTCCACCCGGGCCGCGACCACCGGGAGCGGACGGTCCAGCGCCGCGCCGAGATGGCTGTCGCCGAGCATGGCCCGGTTCATCCCGACCCGGGCCTCTTCGAAGAGCGCCGCGATGGCCACGTTGTTCACGTGCCCGAGGCTGTCCATGTCGCCGAAGCGGGGCTGCAGGGTCATGACGAACGGGTAGTTCGCCAGCCGTGTCCTCGCGGGGTCGTACGTCGCGGCCATACAGTCCTTCTACCGTGCCGGGCGCGGCCGGGGGAGCCGGGCGTGGCACGTGTCTCCTCCGCCGGCGGCCACGGCCGCCGGCGGATCGCGGCCGGATCGCGGCCGGATCGCGGCCGGACAGTCGCTGGAATCAACCGCCGGCTACCGGACAGCCGCCGGAACCAGCCGGCGAATCACTCGTCACCCCCATTTTAGGAAATTTCACAGATAATGTTTACGGCGGGTTGGGCGAGTAATTTATCTGCCTCTTTCGGTGCGTTGAGGTGGCTGGAAGGCCGGATTTTCCTGGTACCGTTTTCCCGGTGATTCCGCGCGGAAGAAGGTGTTCTGGTGAACGAGGAGACCGTCCGGGATGTCGGGCCGGCGGGCATCACGGTGGCCTATGAGCGCTTCGGTGACCCACTGGCTCCACTCGTGCTGCTGATCATGGGTGGCGGGGCGCAGATGATCAACTGGCCGGAGGGGTTCTGCGCCGAACTCGCCGAACGGGGCCTGTATGTCATCCGGTTCGACAGTCGTGACACGGGCCGCTCGTCGCACTTCACCGACGGGCCGGTGCCCGACCTCGGGGCCGCGCTCGCCGGCGACCTGTCGTCCGCCGCCTACACGCTCTCGGACATGGCGGCGGACACCGTCGGCCTGCTGGACGCGCTCGGTTTCCGCACCGCGCACCTCGTCGGCGCGTCGCTGGGTGGGATGGTCGCCCAGACCGTGGCGATCGAACGCCCCGACCGGGTCCGGTCCCTGACCTCGATGATGTCCACCACCGGCGATCGCGCGGTGGGCCAGCCCGACCTCGCGAGGATCGCGGGCCTGGGCCGGCCGCCGGATGAGCGCGCGGGCTTCGTCGACTGGCAGGTGCGCGCGCTCGAGGCGGTGTCGTCCCCGGGGTTCGCGTTCGACGACGCCGCCGCCGCCCAGCGGGCCGGGCTGGCCTACGACCGCGGCCACGACCCGCTCGGCATCGTGCGGCAGTCCGTCGCCGCGTTGGCGTCCGGTGACCGCACGGCACGCCTGCGGTCGCTGCGGCTGCCCGCCCTGGTGCTGCACGGCGTCGCCGACGTCATGTGCGACGTGAGCGGCGGGCGGGCCACGGCAGCGGCCATCCCCGGCGCGGAGCTGGTGCTCATCGAGGGCATGGGCCACGGCCTGCCCCGCGAACTGTGGCCCCGGCTCGCCGGGCACATCGCCGGTCTCGTCCGCCGAGCGGAGCAGGGCGCGGGCGAGCGGTCGAACCTGATGAGCGGCCTGGGCGGCTGAACCCGGGCGGCTGAAGCGGTCCGCTCGGGATCCGCACGCAGGATCTCCTCGACCGCGTTCGGCCACCGGCCCGGCCCGGCCCGGCCCGCAGATACTCCAGGATTCCAGGACGAGCGCGGCATCCAGGCCGGTGGGCCTGGGCCGCGGACCCGCCGCGGAGCCCTGTCCGCTCGACGTCACCGATGTCGACGGCCTGGAGCGCCTCGCCGCGCGCGGCCGAGGCCGGCTTCGTCAACGGGACCGACATCCTGATCGACGGCGGGGTGCACGCCTCGTTCGACAGCGGGTCGTTCTCGCTCTCCGGAAAGTGACCGAGGTGACCCCGGAGCCGAGAACGGACCAGAATCGTGGCATACCACTGACGAGAGGACGGCGATGAGGGCAGTTCGGGGACACGAGGGACGGCCGGTGGTCATCGACGTCGCGGAGCCGGCCGGCTGGGACGACGGTGAGCTGCTGAACATGGCCGTGGCCGGGATCTGCGCCTCGGACCTCAACTACCTGCGGCTCGGTACCCAGTTCATCCTCGGCCACGAGCTCGCCGGGCGGAAGGCGGACGGGACGCCCGTCCTGGTGGAGGGGCAGTTCGGCTGCGGGAGCTGCGACTTCTGCCGGGAGGGCCGGAACAACCTCTGCGCCCAGTCCACCCGCCGGGCCCTCGGCATCATGCAGAACGGAGGCATGGTGGAGCAGTTCCGGGTGCCGACCCACAAGGTCCTCGAGATACCGGCCGGGCTCGACGTCTCGAACGCGTCGCTGGCCGAGCCGGCCGCGGTCGCCTGGCACGGTGTCCGCCTCGGCGGGACCGGGCCGGGCCGGACCGTCGCCGTCGTCGGCGGCGGTTCGATCGGCCAGCTGGCCGCGGTCGGAGCCCAGACCCAGGGCGCCGCCGAGGTCGTGATGGAGGCCCGCTACCCCCACCAGCACGCGATCCGCGAGCGGATGGGCGTGGGGGAGCCGAAGCAGGGTGAGCGCTACGACGTGGTGATCGAGGCCGCCGGGTCGCCCAGTTCCCTGCGGCGCAGCGTCGAGCTGGTGAAACCGGGTGGCACGGTGGCGCTCCTGGGCGTCCACCAGGGCGGGATCGACGTGCCGTACTCCGCGCTGTTGACCAAGGAGGTCACGCTGGTCGCGTCGATGGGGTACTGCGGGCACGCCGGCCGGCGGGAGATGCTCCAGGCCGCGGAGATGCTCGCGGCCCGCCCGGAGATCCCGGACTCGCTCATCACCCATCGTTTCCCGCTCGAGGACGCGGCCGAGGCATTCCGGGTGGCCGGCGACCGTGAGTCAGGCGCCGTCAAAGTCGTCGTCGAGGTCGGCTGAACCGTTCCCGGCTGAACCGTTCCCGGCGGTGGCCGTCGCCACGTTCGCCGGCTGTGTACCGGTCGGCTCTCACCGGCAGGGGACGGGGCGGACAGGGGACGGGGCGGGCGCGGCGGACTCGCCGCGCCCGCCCTCGGCGTCGCCTGGCGGCGCGTGGTGGTCAGGCCTTGGCCCGCGCGCCGGACCGGGCCGGGTTGGCCTGCTTCGCGGCCTTCGGGTCGGCCTCACCCTGCTTGGCCCGTACCCCGGCCTCGACCTGGGTGCCCAGGTCCTTGTCGACGTTGCGCCAGTACTCGAAGGCGCGGACCAGCACGGGCTCGCTGACACCGTTGAGGAGATGCCCGACGATGTTGTCGACCAGCCGCTCCCGCGCGGCGTCGTCGAGGACGTCCCGGACCAGCGTGCCGGCCTGCCCCCAGTCGTCGTCATCCGGGCGCGCGGTGTAGGCGGCGCGGACCATCTCGCCGTCCGCGTACCAGTGGCCACCGTCGTCGGTCAGCTCCGGCCGGGCCGCCGGGCCGCCGTAGGAGTTCGGCGCGTACACCGGGTCGGTGACGTTGCGCACCCGCATCGCGCCGTCCTTGGAATAACTGTGGACGGGCACCTTCGCCGAGTTCACCGGGATCTGCTTGTAGTTCACCCCGAGGCGGGCCCGGTGGGCGTCGGCGTAGCTGAACCCGCGGGCGAGCAGCATCTTGTCCGGGGACAGCCCGGTACCCGCGACGAGGTTGTTCGGCTCGAACGCGACCTGCTCCATCTCCGTGTGGTAGTCGGTGATGTTGCGGTTGAGCGTCAGCCGGCCGACCTCGTGCAGCGGGTAGTCGCCGTGCGGCCAGACCTTGGTCAGGTCGAACGGGTTGAACCGGTAGGCCTTGGCCTCCTCGAACGGCATGATCTGCATCTTCAGCGTCCAGCTCGGGAACTCCCCGGCGGCGATGTGCTCGAACAGGTCGCGCTGGTGGTAGTCGGTGTCGATCGAGGCCATCTGGTCACCCTCGTCCTGGGTGAAAAACTCGACGCCCTGGTCGGTCTTGAAGTGGTACTTCACCCAGAACCGCTCCCCGGCGGCATTGATCCACAGGTAGGTGTGGCTGGAGTAGCCGTTCATGTGCCGCCAGGTACGCGGAATGCCGCGGTCACCCATCAGCCAGGTGACCTGGTGCGCGGACTCCGGCGACAGCGTCCAGAAATCCCACTGCATGTCGTGGTCACGCAGGTTGTTGTCGGCCCGGCGCTTCTGGGACCGGATGAAGTGCTGGAACTTCATCGGGTCCTTGATGAAGAAGACCGGCGTGTTGTTACCGACGATGTCGAGATTGCCCTCGCTGGTGTAGAACTTGATCGAGAAACCGCGCGGGTCGCGCCAGGTGTCGGGGCTGCCCCGCTCCCCGGCCACCGTCGAGAACCGGATGATCACATCCGTCTCGGTGCCCGGCTGGAACACCGCCGCCCGGGTGAACGCGCTCACGTCCCGGGTGACCTGGAAGGTGCCGAACGCGCCGCCGCCCTTCGCGTGCGGCTGACGCTCCGGGATGCGCTCCCGGTTGAAGTTGGCCATCTGCTCGATCAGGTAGTGATCCTGCAGCAGCAGCGGGCCGTCCGGCCCCACGGACAGCGAGTGCTCATCGCTGGCGACGGGTATGCCGGCATCGGTCGTTGTCGGACGAGGCTCCTGTGCGGTCACGACTCACTCCTCAGATCACGGGATGTGCCCCTCCGGTTGGCAGCCACGGCACCCGCCCCGGACCAGACCTCGGTCCCGGCGATCACAAGCCCCGCGTCACCAGGTGCCCCGCATCACCAGATGTCGGACGGCAGCACCGCCCGGCGGCCACACCGTGTCTGTCGGCTACCCGCCCACGCACTCGGAAAACCGAGGTTCCGCTGGCCTGCGCGGCGGACGAGGCGACGGCGGCCAAGGCGGTACACGCGACCAACCGATGGGCGCTGACCGGCTGGAAGGTCATGAGCGAGCTGCCCAACCCGGTCAACTTCGCCGCCGCGACGACGACGGTCACCGAGGAGGACGTGCGAAGCCGGTTCGCCTGCGGCCCCGACCCGGACGGCTTCTTCGACTTCTTCCGCTCGACCTCGGCGTCGGCGCTGCGAACCCTGGCCCCGGTCTCCTGACCGCCGGATCGCGACCACCGGGTAAACAGGCCGGACGGGGGTAGGGGCGGACGATGGCCGAGTCCGCTCCCGCCGTCCTGTTCGACCTCGACGGCACCCTGGTCGACACCAACTACGCCCATGCACTGGCCTGGTTCCGCGCGTTCCGGCAGGAGGGGCACCCGGTCACCACCGCCGCGATCCATCGCCATATAGGGATGGGTTCCGACCGGCTGCTCGACGCGCTGGTGCCCGGCCGGGACCGCCACCGCGACGACGTCCTGACCGCCGCCCACAGTGAGCATTACGCCGGTTTCGTCGGCCTCATCCAGCCGCTGCCCGGCGCCCGGGAACTGGTGCGGGAGGTGGCCCGGCGGGGCGGCCAGGTCGTGCTGGCCACTTCGGCACCAGCCGACGAGCTGCGGGCGTTGCGTGACGTCCTCGACGTCGAGGACTGTCTGAGCACGGTGACCTCCTCGGCCGACGCCGAGACGTCCAAGCCGGCGCCGGACATCGTCCAGATCGCGCTGGAGCGCTCCGGCGCAGTCCCGGCGGACGCGGTGATGGTCGGTGACACCCGCTGGGATGTCCTGGCGGCGGCCCGGGCCGGGATACCGTGCGTGACGGTGCTCTCCGGCGGGATCGGGCGGGACGAGCTGTGCGAGGCCGGCGCGGTCGCGGTCTACCAGGGGCCGGGTGATCTGCTGGCCCACCTCGACGACTCCCCGGTCGGCCGGCTCCTGGGCCGGGCCGGCTCAGCCGCCTCGCTGGCGTAGCGCAACCGCCTTCGCGGGAAGCGTGCCGTTCGCGGGAACCGCGGCTCGCGTGGGAAACGCGGCCTTCACCGGAGACACCCGAATTGGGGAGATCGTGAAAGTCGGGGAGAGCGGCGTGATCGGCGACTTCGGCCAGATCCCGTCCGTCGGGGTCGCGCGGGGTGGTGGCGCGCCGGACGGTTCGCACCCGCGCGACGGGACCCAGCGGCCTGCCCCGGGTGGTGGCGGCGACGATGTCCGCGAGCTCGCCCGGGACGGTTCCCTCGTCGGAGGGGTCCCGCTCGATGGCGCCCAGTGGACGACTGATCTCGCCCCGGCCGACCTTGGAGTTCTCGAGCCGCGGGTGCCATCCGGCGTCAGGCCCGCCTCGCCGGCGTCGCGGCATGATGCGATTACGGGCCAGTAGAAGATCCTCGGAGGTCGCGTGCGCTCGCTCGCGCGCAGCTCGCGACGACGTCGTCGAAGCATTCCAGCAGGGACGGCCGTTCCTCGGTGAAGTAGATCTGGGCGGCCGTGCTGAACCAGCCGAGCACCATTTTTGTGAGGGCGCGGATTTCGAGTGTCGGGACGGTGTCGCCACATCTGTTCTCGAGGGCGGCGACCAGACTCGTCTCGAATTCTCGACTTCCCGTCGAGAACTGCTCCGCCGCGAGCTGCGGCTCCGTCGCGACCACGGCCCGGATCTGCTCGACCAGCCGCCGTTCGTAACCCTGCTCGGCGAGTTCCCGGAGCAGAAGGTGCAGGCTCGTAAGCGGTGCTTCACCGGTCGGCCTTTCGCGCAGGCGCTGGGTCGCGGTTTCGCGCCGTACGACGAGATGGTCGAAGAGAACGGCCTCTTTCGTCGGGAAATGATGGAAGACGGTGCGGCGGCCGACACGTGCTGCCGACGCGATCTGGTCGATCGTCGTCTCGGTATATCCCTGTGCCTGGAACAGGCGAAGGGCCTCGTCGGCTATGCGTACGCGCTTCGCGTTCGGATCGCGCTCACGGATCGATGTTTCCGGCACGCGTCGAGATTGTAGCCGCTCTTTTCGGCGGGTGATGGTGGTCGTCCTCCCGCCGTCCCCGTGGACACCCGGCCCTCGATCGTCGCGGTGCCTGCCGGACATCCTCGACCTTGACCACCCCCGACTGTTGCACTAGTGTCATAGCCGGAGAGTTCGCAGGTGGACGCCCTGAACCGACCGGTCCAGGGCCATAGGACTCCGACCCTCCCGCGTGGGCGCGCGGCCGGAGACCGGAGCCGGCTCCAGCCCGCGTCGGAGCCGGCGCGGGCTTCCCGCCGGCCGACCCTGACCCCGGCCATGTCGGGCTGCTTTTTCTTTCCGGCGCCCGCGTTTTTCTCGTCCGTCCCGGCTTCAGCCATACCGGTTTCAGCTGCGTTCTGCCATCCGGATGCCATTCGGCGACGGTGGGGGAGCGCGGGCGCGTTCCGCTGTCGCGGTGTTCCCAGGTGCCCGCGTCGCCCCGACCCGAGGATTTCCGAGCTCCGGCCTCACCAGAGGAGTTTTAGTGATCATTGTACCGTTCAATGGAAAGAGCCCGCGGGTGGCGGCGTCCGCACTCGTCGCCGACAACGTCACCCTCATCGGGGACGTCGAGATCGGCGAGGAGTGCTCGATCTGGCCCGGGGTGGTCATCCGGTCGGACACCACCCCGATCAGGATCGGCAACAACGTCCACATCGAGGAGAACTCGGTGCTGCACACCAGCACGCACATCGAGGACAACGTGATGATCGGGCACAGCTGCACGATCGAGGCCTTCGTCGGCCACGACTGCATGATCGGGAACACGGCGGCGCTGATGCCGCTGTCGCGGGTCGGTGCGCACTGTGCCGTCGCCGCCGGGTCCGTCGTGCTGGAGCAGGTGGAGATCCCCGAGTACTGCTTCGCGGTGGGCGCTCCCGCGAAGGTGCACTCGAAGATCGACCCGGGCAACCCCAAGCACGCGATGCGGCTCGCCTCCACCTACCTGCCCACGATGCGCAAGGTCGCCGACGAGTACCGCCGCCAGGGCATCTGGAGCCGGGCATGAGCAAGCCGGACGGGCCGCTGACCGGCATCCGCGTCGTCGACTGGACGATCTGGCAGCACGGCCCGGTGGCCGGCGCCATGCTCGGCGACCTCGGCGCCGACGTCATCAAGATCGAGGAGCGGCTCGGTGGCGACTCGGGCCGGGCCCAGTACGCCTTCCCCGACACCGGCACCTCGCCGTACTTCGAGGTCAACAACCGCAACAAGCGCAGCCTCGCCGTCGACCTGAAACGACCTGAGGGCGTGGCCCTGGTCCGCCGGTTGGTCGCCCGTTCCGACGTGTTCCTCCAGAACTTCCGGCCCACCGTCGCGGAGAAGCTGGGACTGGACTACGAGACGTTGCGCGCCGACAACCCGATGCTCGTCTACGGCGCCGGCAGCGCCTACGGGCCCGAGGGCCCCGAGCGGACCGCCCGCGCCTACGACCTGCTCGGCCAGGCCCGCTCCGGTCTGATGCTCAGGCCCGGTTCCGACCAGGTCAGCATCGCGGACAGCGGCCTCGCCGACCAGATGGGCGCCATCATGCTCGCCTACGGCGTGCTCGCCGCGCTCCTCGCGCGGGAACGCCACGGGGTCGGCCAGCGGGTCGACACCTCCCTGTTCGGCAGCATGCTCGCCCTGCGCGGGCTCGCGCTCGCCCTCGAACTCATGACCGAGGACGGCCGGGTCGCCACCTCGACGTTCCGCAAGCACCAGGGCGGCGAACCACCGTCCCGCGAGAACCCGGGCAACCCGCTGTGGAACTACTACCGGTGCGCGGACGGCAAGCTGATCGCGATGGCCATGGTCCAGTCCGACCCGCACTGGGCGAACCTCCTCGACGCGCTCGGCAACCCCGAGCCGCTCGCCGGCGACCCCAGGTTCACCGACCACATCAGCCGCTGCCGGAACGCCCGCGCCTGTGTCACCGTCCTCGACGGGATCTTCGCGACCGAATCCCGCGAGACCTGGCTGCGCCGGCTGCTCGCCACCGGCGACATGCCGATCACCTCGGTGAACACCACCGCCGACATCGTGAACGACCCGCAGGCGATCGCCAACAACTACATCACCTCCTTCGACCACCCCGTGCTGGGCAAGACCCGGGTGCCCGGTTTCCCGGTCGCCCTCTCCGAGACACCGGCCCGCATCCAGCGTCAGGCGCCCGAGTTCGGCGAGCACACCGAGGAAATCCTGATCAACGTGCTCGGCCTGACCTGGGAGGACATCTCCGGCCTGCGTGACCAGGAAATCCTCTAGTGGCCGGCCCGCTGACGGACTTCAGGGTGGGCATCCGCCTCCACAGCGCCACCTGCACGACCGAGGTGATCGTGACCAGGGGTGGGAGGGGCGTACTCACCTGCGGTGGGAAACCCATGACCACGCAGGACGTCCAGGCCACCGGAACCCGGCCGGGCCGACCGGAGGAGGACCGCACTCTTCTCGGCAAGCGATACCGCGCCCCGGGCGGCACCTTCGAGGCCCTCTGCGTCCGGCAGGGCGCCGGGGCGTTGGAACTCGACGGCCTGCCCCTGGAACTGGTCAAACCCAGAACTCTTCCGGCCTCGGACTGACCCACTACCGGCCTTTGTTCTTCCTGAATCTTTTTCTTTCGGAATCCCACATTTCTTTGACTTGCTTTTCTCGAATTTTGACGAGAGGTCCGCAGTGATCCCCAAGACACGATTACTCGTCACCGCTGCCGTCTGCTGCGCGACGCTCGCCCTGGGCGCCTGCGGAGGAGGAGGGGGCCGCGGCGCCGACCCGTCCTCGGGTGCCTCCGGCGAACCGGTTGCCGGTGGCGAGGGAAGAATTCTCACCCTCAGCGATCCACGCAGCCTCGACCCGGCGGCTCTCGGCAACGCCTTCGCGACCACCGCTGTCGTGGGCAACGCGCTGTACGGGACGCTGATGACCGACCCGGCCGGAAAGATCCAGTACTCGATGGCCGAGTCGTTCCAGACCGCCGACGCCGGAGCGACATTCGAGCTGAAACTGCGCCCGGGGCTGATGTTCTCCGACGGCACCCCACTGGGGGCCGAAGCCGTGAAGTTCAACTGGGACAGGCTCAGGAACCCAGCCACCGCCGCCATCTCCCGGTCGGAGGCGTCGATGATCGCCTCCTCCGAGACGGTCGACGACACCACCTTGAAGATCACCATGGTCGCGCCGGTGCCGAAGTACGCCCAGGCCGTCCTCACCTCGTCCATGAACTGGATCGCCTCACCCACGGCCCTGCGCAAGGGCGCCGCGGCCTTCGACGCCGACCCGATCGGCGCCGGCCCGTTCACGCTGAAGAGCTGGACCCGCCAGGCCGCCATGGAACTGGTCAAAAACCCCCGCTACTGGGACGCCCCCAAGCCCCACCTCGACCGCCTCACCCTCCGCGCGGCCCTCGACAGCGGCCAGCGCTACAACACGGTGCTCACCGGGGGCGCGGACGTGGCCGTCGAGTCGAGCTGGGTGAACCTCGACAAGGCCGAGCAGGCCGGCCTGCCGACGAACCTCATACCGACCAGCGGCGGCATCTTCATGGCGCTGAACACCCGCCGGGCACCCTTCGACGACATCCGTGCCCGCCAGGCGCTCGCCGCGGCAATCGACATAGACGCGTTCAACCAGGCCGTCTACAGCGGAACCAGCGAGCCCGTGAACACGCTGTTCAGCAAGTCCTCCCCCTACTACTCGGACACGCCGCTGGCGACCACGGATCGCGCCCGGGCGCAGCGGCTCCTCGACGAGCTGGCGGCCGACGGCAAACCACTGTCCTTCGTCTTCTCCAGCGTCCCCACGACGGACGGCAAGGCGATCGCGGAGAACATCCAGGCCCAGCTCAGCAGCTTCACCAACGTGAGTGTGAAGATCAAACTGATCGAGGTCACGGAGCTGGCCGCGCTGCGCACCACGCACGACTTCGACGTGATCGTCTCGTCGGCCTTCTTCCAGGACCCCGAACCGCGGCTGTGGACGACCTTCCACGGGAGCTCGGCGGCGAACCTGTCCGGCCTCGACGACCCGGCCCTCGACGAAAGCCTCGCGACGGCCCGCACCGCGACCTCGGACCTCGAACGCAAAGCCGCCTACGAGACCCTGCAGGAACGACTGGCGGAGCTGACCCCCGTGGTCTTCCTCGCCCAGGCGGCACCCAGCGCCGTCTCGAGCAAAAACGTCGGTGGCCTCGTACAGTACGGCCTCGGTTCGCTGTTGCCGGAGGAACTCTGGATCCAGCACTGACAGAGCCCGCGGCCGTCCGTGTCCGAACAGCCGACAGGCTCAGAGCCCCGCGCCGGAGCAGCGGCCGCGGGGCTCTGACCCTGTCGTGGGCGGCGACCTCTCGCCCGTGGTTCGGGAAGGCGGCTATTTCTGGATCCAGAGCTCCTCGGGCAGTAGTGAACCGAGGCCGTACTGGGTGAGACCGCCGACATCCTCACCCGCGATGGCTCCGGGCTCCGCTCGCGTGAAGAAGACCACCGGGGCCAGCTCGGTGAGGCGTCGCTGGACCGTGTCGTAGGCCTTCTCGCGGTCCTGTTCCGAGGCCGCCGTCCGCCCCGCCAACAGGGCGTCGTCGAGCTCCTTGTCGGCGATCCCGGTCAGGTTCGCCGGCGAGGCGCCGCTGAAGTTCGTCCACAGCCGCGGTTCGGGGTCCTGAAAGAACGACGACGACGTGGTCGCGTCGAAGTCGTGCGTCGTCCGCAGCGAGACGACATCGGCGACTTCAATGACCTTGACCTGGACCTTGACGTTCTTGAAGGTGCCGAGCTGGGCCTGGATGTTCTCCGCCGTCGTCCTGCTCTCTGTGGTGGGGGCCGTGGAGATGGTGAACGAGACCGGCTTGCCGTCCGCGGCGAGCTCGTCGAACAGTCGCTGGGCGGTGGCCTTGTCCTCCTTGCGCAGCGGGGTGTCCGAGTAGAAGGGCGAGGTTTTGCTGAACAGTGTGTCGACCGGTGTGCCGGTGCCGTTGTAGGTGGCGAGGTTCAGCGCGTCCAGATCCAGTGCCGCGGCGACGGCCTGTCGGGCACGGACGTCGTCGAACGGTGCCCGCCGGGTGTTCAGCGCCATGAAGAGCCCGCCGCTGAGCTCCATCACCGTGTTCGGCAGGCCGGCCTTGTCGGCCTTGTCGAAGTTGACGGGGTTCGACTCGACGGCGACGTCCGCACCGCCGGTCTGCAGGGTGTTGTAACGCTGGTTGGAGTCGAGCGCGGTCTGGAAGGTGAGGGTGTCCAGATAGGGCTTGGGGGCGTCCCAGTAGCGGGGGTTTTTGACCAGTTCCATGGCGGCCTGACGGGTCCAGCTCTTCAGCGTGAACGGGCCGGCGCCGATCGGGTCGGCGTCGAAGGCCGCGGCGCCCTTGCGCAGGGCCGCGGGTGAGGCGATCCAGTTCAGTGACGAGGTGACGACTGACTGCGCGTACTTCGGCACCGCGGTGACCATCGTGGCGGTCAGCGTGACGTCGTCCACCACTTCGGTGGAGGCGATCATCGCCGCCTCCGACCGGTGGGGTGATCCGGTGGCCGGATCCTTGACCCGGTCCCAGTTGAACTTCACCGCTTCGGCGTTGAGCGGGGTGCCGTCGGAGAAGACCAGCCCGGGGCGGAGCTTCAGGGTGAAGGTGCTGCCGTTGTCCGTGGTGGTGAAGGACTCGGCCATCTGGTAGCGGATCTTGCCGCCCTCGTCGTTGGTCATCAACGTTCCGTACAGGGCGTTGCCGACGACGCCGGTACTCGCGTAGGCGTTACCGATCGTCCCCGGATCCAGGCTCCGGAGATCGCTCAGGGTCAGAATCCGCCCGTGACCGCCCGCCACCGGCTTACCGGACGCGCCGGTGGCCGGGGTGGTGGAATCACCGCCACCACCACAGGCCCCCAGAACCAGTGTCGCGCAACATACGGCAGAGGTGAGGAGTAATCGTGTCCTGCGGCGCATGATTTAGCCTCTCTTCGGTGATCGAAAATTCCGTGGTGATGGAACGGCCGGACTGAGGTCCGGCTGCCGGCGGTTTCTGTTCCTGTTCGCGGGCATGGCAAGCAGAACTCCTGGGCGCGATCCGCTCGGCGGTCTCGCCACGCCCATGGTGAATCCGACAGGATTGCGGGAAGGATTTCAGCGGTCGCCGCCGGAACGGCGAACGCCACGCGGCCCGCGGTATCCGATCGAGGAAGCGCACCCTGTGGTTCGCCAGCCGGATCCGCCCGGGTCCGCTGGCTGTCATCTGCCGTAGGGGAGTGGCATCGGGCCCGGCCGATCCTGTCCCGCCGACGGACGGGATCAAAGCACCGGGGACGGGACGACGTCAACCGCCTGAGTGCGCGGGCGGTCGCCTGAACACCGACGAGGTGGCGCCGGGAGATCGGCTCAGCCGTCCAGCTCGTGTCGGGCCTCTCGGCGTGCGGCCGCCGGAGGCGCCGCTATCGACCGCTGGGGAGCTGGTTGGCGACACCGTCGAGGAAGAGGGCCATGCCGTGGGTGAACACGTCGTCGGTGGACGCGGAGATGTAGAGATCCCCGGCCGCGAACAGGGCCGGGAAGTGCCCGGCGGGTAGGCCGCCCAGGAGCTGGTGCAGGTCGGCGGGGCCGGCGAGGCCGTGTGGCCCGCGGCCGGCGCTGCGCCGGATGTTGGCGGAACCGGCGACGAACTCGATCATCGTTATGGTCGTGTAGACCGCCTGGCTGTCGGTCAGTCCGGCCTCGCGGTACAGGCCGAGAGCGAACTCGACGAGGCGCAGCATGTTCGGCCCGAATCCCGACTTGTTCCGCGCCGCCGACGGGGGCAGCGGCTGGTCGACGATGACCCGGCGGATCTCGCGCATCAGCGCCTCGACGTCGGCGCGCCAGCCCCGGCCCGTCCGCTCGAATCGGATGTCGCCCATGACGTGGTCGGCGATCAGCGCGATCAGTTCGTCCCGGCTGGCGATGTGCCGGTAGAGCGAGGCGTTGCTGGTGTCGAGGTGCTCGGCCACCGAACGCACGGTCAGCGCGTCGAGGCCCTTCTCGCGCAGGACGTCCAGGGCCGCTCCGATGATGCGTTCGGTGGACAGGCCGCCGGCCCGCGGTCTACGACGGCGGTCGACCAGGGCCCGCTCGGCCCACCAGCGGGCGGATCCGGGCTCGGCGAATTCCGCGGTGTCGTCGCTTGGCATCGATCCGCTGTCGGAAGCTGGCGGCCGGGAGTTATTAGTCACCGAAAGTGGCGATAGTGTCACGGGTCCCTCCGATTCCGTCTTGACGGTATGCGAGCACCGCCCGCATACTCATCGACTGGTAAGCGACCATTAGTCGCATAAGGAGTGGGTGTGCGGCCACGATTACAGCGTCGACCGTCCCATGTCCACCGGCCCGGGTCCCTACCGCGGCCACGAGCGCGCGGCGGTGCCCCGACCAGTCCCGCCGCCGTACTTCGGTCCGCCGTATGACCAGGCCCGCCCCGCCCGCGACCCACCTGGCCGACCACGCGAACGTCGTGGCTTCCCGCGGCACACAGCACCGGGCGGCCCCGGCGGCGTTCGCCGGACAGCACCCGAAGAACTCCTCCGTACGGCCCGGCGAACGGGGAGCCGACCTTCGTTTCGACCGTTTCGACTGTCGGCGGCCCCTCCGGGGCGATGTGACGGGAGGGGTTTCGTGACCGCGGTGATGCAGGGTGTGCGGGTGCTCGAGGTCGCCGTCCACGTGCGGGGAACGGGTCAGGGTGAACGGGGCCCGGAGGCCGACCGCGGTTCCTACGACTCGCTGGCGTTCTGGCGGGATGTGGGCGATGGGTCAGGCTCTCGCGCTGTCGTTGCTGCTCGATGTTCCGTGGAACCCGCCGCCCGCCGACGCGCCGCGTTCCAACCCGCTGACCGGGAACTACCTGACCAAGGACGGCCAGTGGCTGGCGCTGTGCTGCCTGCAGGCCGGGAAGTACTGGGCGCCGATGTGTGAGGCCCTCGGGCGTCCCGAGCTGGCCGTCGATCCGCGTTTCGCCGACCACGCGTCGTTGATGGCGAACAGCGGGGCGGCGATCGCCATCCTCGAGAGGACCTTCGCGGAGCGTCCGGTGGCCGAGTGGCGGGAGCGGCTGGCGGGTTTCGTCGGCCAGTGGACGGTGGTGCAGAGCACGCTGGAGGCCGCCGCGGATCCGCAGGCCGTCGCGAACGGGTATGTCCAGGACGTCACCACCGCCGCGGGGATCCCGTTCCGGATGGCCGCGGCCCCGGTGCAGTACGGCGGGGCGCCGGCGCCGGCGGGGCGGGCGCCGTTGTTCAACGAGCACGGTGACGAGATCCTCGCCGAGCTCGGTCTCGACACCGACGCCGTCCTCGATCTGAAGATCCGCGGCGTGGTCGCATGACAGTCCTCTCACCGACGAGCCAGGAGACAACGACATGAGCCTGTTCGACGCGTTCCGTTTCGATGGGAAGCGGGTCCTCGTGGTCGGCGGGGCCACCGGTATGGGTGCCGCCGCCGCCGAGCTCGCGCAGAGCGCCGGCGCCGAGGTCATCGTCGCCGACTACGCCGAGGTCAGCCTGGCCGGCGCGAAGGCGATCCACGTCAACCTCGCCGACGCCGCCTCGATCGACGCGGCTGTCGAGCAGCTCGGTGGGCCGGTGCACGCGCTGCTCTCGGCCGCGGGTGTCGCCGACGGCACCCCGGGCATCGAACGGATCAACTTCATCGGCCACCGCTACCTCATCGACAAGCTGATCGCCGGTGGGTTGCTGCCCCGCGGTTCCGCGATCGGCTTCATCTCCTCCGCCGCCGGCCTCGGCTGGGAGTCGGATCTGCCGCTGCTCAAGGAATACCTGGCCGTCACCGACTTCGACGAGGCGACGAAGTGGGCGGTGGAGCACGACAAGGCCACCTACATGTGGAGCAAGCAGGCGGTCTGCGCCTACGTCGCCACCCAGGCGATGCCCCTGCTCAAGCAGGGCATCCGCATCAACGCGATCTGCCCCGGCCCCACCGACACCCCCCTCGCCC